>DASRXO010000786.1:0-12513 GCA_035654095.1 Telluria sp. | reverse complement strand
CCATGTGGCGGTAGCCGTTCCAGGCCAGGGTGGCGACCCGCTCGCCCATCCGCACGCCGAGCCCGCCGAGCGCGTTGGCCAGGCGCTTGGCGCGCGCGTGGCAGTCGCGGTAGCTGTAGCGGTGGATGTCGCCCTCGATCCGGCGCGACACGATCTCCGCACCCCCGAAGTGTTTGGCCGCGTAGTCGATAATGCTGGAGACCAGCAGCGGCTGGTCCATCATTTGCCCCATCAACGGACTCATCGGGTACGAGTTCATCAGCGCTCCTGTGTACATACTTCGATAGGGAGTGCTGAGTTTGGAACGACCGTGCTAAAACAGTCAACGTTTTTCGATGCTGCGGCGCACCAACCGTAGCGGCGGGCGCGTTACCGAATGTAACCGCGATGTGCGCCCGCCGCGCAGGCCCATAGAATCCCCTTGGGTACGGTACAATTCTGGCATCGTGCCGCCCTCACCGACTGGAACCGCCATCACGCCCGACGACCTGCCACTGGACAATTCATTCGCCGCCCTGCCACCCGCCTTCTACACCCGTTTGATGCCGACGCCCCTGCCCGCACCCTACTTCGTGGCGGCCAGCGCGCAGGCGGCGGCGCTGGTGGGCCTGGATGCGCAAGCGTTGGCGAATGAGGATTTCGTTGCCGCCTTCACCGGCAACAGCGTCCCCGCGCGCGCCCAGCCGCTGGCCGCGGTGTACTCCGGCCACCAGTTCGGCGTCTGGGCCGGGCAGCTCGGCGATGGCCGCGCGATCCTGCTCGGCCAGCTGGCGACGGCCGATGGCCATGGTCCGATGGAGCTGCAACTCAAGGGCGCCGGCCTGACGCCCTACTCGCGCATGGGCGACGGGCGCGCCGTGCTGCGCTCCTCGATCCGCGAATTCCTGTGTTCCGAGGCGATGGCCGCGCTCGGCATCCCGACCACCCGCGCCTTGATGGTCACCGGTTCCGACCAGGGCGTGATGCGCGAGACGGTCGAAACCTCGGCCGTGGTGACGCGCATGGCGCCCAGCTTCGTGCGCTTCGGCTCCTTCGAACACTGGTTCTACGGCGACAAGCCGGAACAGCTGCGGCTGCTGGCCGACTATGTGATTCAGGCCTTCTACCCCGAGCTGGCGGGCGAACCGAATCCTTATCAATCGCTGCTGGCCGACGTCACGCGGCGCACCGCGCGGCTGATGGCGCAATGGCAGGCGGTCGGTTTCATGCATGGCGTGATGAACACCGATAACATGTCGATCCTCGGCCTGACGCTCGACTACGGCCCGTTCGGCTTCATGGAGGCCTTCGACGCCCAGCACATCTGCAACCACACCGACCAGCAGGGCCGCTATTCCTACGCCAACCAGCCGCAGATGGGCCACTGGAATTGCTACGCGCTGGGCCAGGCCCTGCTGCCGCTGATCGGCAGCGTGGACGATGCGCAAGATGCGCTCGGCGTCTACCAGCCCGAGTTCGCGCGCACCATCGACGCGCTGCTGCACGCCAAGCTTGGCCTGCGCACCATGGCCGACGACGACCGCGCGCTGCTCGACGATATGTTCACGCTGCTGCAGGCCAACCATGCCGATTTCACGCTGTTCTTCCGCCGCCTCGGCGAGCTCAGTGCGGAAGGCCCGGGCCAGGATGCCCGCATCCGCGACCTGTTCATCGAGCGCGACGCCTTCGACGCCTGGGCCGCGCGCTACCGCACGCGCCTGCAGGCCGAGCGCAGCGTCGATGCCGCGCGCAAGGCGGCGATGGACCAGGTCAACCCCAAGTACGTGCTGCGCAACTACCTGGCCCAGATGGCGATCGAAAAGGCGCAAAATAAAGACTTTTCCGAAATCGGCAAACTGCTGACAGTATTGGAGCGCCCGTTCGACGAACAGCCAGGGAAGGAGCATTACGCCGCCCTGCCGCCCGACTGGGCGAGCCACCTCGAAGTCAGCTGTTCATCCTGATCCCATACCGAGAACCACCATGACCGACAAAGTGAGCAAGACCGACGCCGAATGGCGCGCCCAGCTGGACCCGATGGAGTACCAGGTGACGCGCCACGCCGCCACCGAACGCGCCTTCACCGGCAAGTTCTGGGACCACCACGAGCACGGCATCTACACCTGCGTGTGCTGCAACACCCCGCTGTTCGAGTCCGACGCCAAGTTCGATTCGGGCTGCGGCTGGCCCAGCTATTTCAAGGCGCTGGACCCGGCCAAGGTGATCGAAAAGACCGACCGCGCCCATGGTATGCTGCGCACCGAGATCATTTGCGCGGTCTGCGACGCCCACCTCGGCCATGTGTTCGAGGACGGCCCGCCGCCCACCGGCCTGCGCTATTGCATCAATTCCGCCTCGTTGCGCTTCGAACCCACCTGACCCTGACACGACATGAAATTCCTGTTCGATCTGTTCCCCGTTATCCTGTTTTTCGTGGTCTTCAAATGGGGCGAAGGCCACCAGGACGCGGCCAACACGGTGGTCATGCACTACATGAGCGGCCTGATTTCGGGCGGCGCGGTGGTCGCCAGCCAGGCGCCCATCATGCTCGCCACCGTGGTCGGGATCATCGCCACCGTGCTGCAGATCGTCTACCTGCTGGCGCGCGGACGCAAGGTCGACGGCATGTTGTGGGTCTCGCTGGCGGTTATCGCCGTGATGGGCGGCGCCACCATTTACTTTCATGATGACAACTTTATCAAGTGGAAGCCGACCATCCTGTACTGGGTGTTCGGGCTGGCGCTGTTCATCGGCCAGGTCATGTTCAAGAACAACCTGATGCGCAAGGTGATGGAAGAGACCATCAAGCTGCCGGACGCGATCTGGAACCGGGTCGGCTACGCCTGGATGAGCTTTTTCTTCGCCATGGGCCTGCTCAACCTGTTCGTCGCCTTCGTGGTGTTCAAGGCCGATACCAGCGCCTGGGTCAGCTTCAAGCTGTTCGGCTTCACCGGCATCTTCTTCGCCTTCATCGTGGGCCAGACCGTGTTCCTGTCCAAGTACATCCAGGAGGATGCATGAGCAGCGCCAGCCGCGCCGAGCGCATCGAAACCCGCTTGCGCGCCGCCCTCGCGCCCACCGCATTCGAGCTGGTCGACGAGTCGGCCAAGCACGCCGGCCATGCGGGTGCGGCCTCGGGCGGCAGCCATTTCCGCCTGAGGATCGTTTCCTCCCGGTTCGAGGGGCTGAGGCTCGTCATGCGCCATCGACTGGTGTATGATTCTGTCCACGATATGATGCAGACTGAAATTCATGCGCTTGCCATCACAGCGTTGGCGCCGTCCGAGCTGTAAGGCCGCGTATTGACCTTCAGAGATTCTTAAGAAATCTATTCGACAATTGAAACGCAACGTAAAACAATACATCCAATCTTTGTCCAAGTAACTTTCCCCTCACAGGAATCAATAATGACTTTTAAGCCTGCCCGCTTGCTGTTAGCCGTACTCGCTCTTGCCGCTGTGCCTGCCTTTGCGCAGAACCTTGCCGTTGTGAACGGCAAGGCCATTCCCTCGTCCCGTGCCGAAGCGGTCGTCAAGCAAGTCGTCGCCCAAGGCCAGCAGCCGGATTCGCCGCAACTGCGCGACGCGATCAAGAAAGACCTGATCGCGCGTGAAGTCATGATGCAGGAAGCGGTCAAGCAAGGCTATGAGAAGGATGCCACCGTCAAGCAGCAACTCGAGAACGCCCGCCAGACCATCGTCATCAACGCCCTGGTGCGCGACTTCCTGACCAAGAACCCGGTCAAGGACGCCGACGTCCAGGCCGAGTACGACCGCTTCAAGGCCCAGGCCGGCGACAAGGAATACCATGTGCGCCATATCCTGGTCGAGACCGACGCCGAAGCCAAGGCCGTGATCGCCAAGCTGAAGGGCGGCGCCAAGTTCGAAGACCTGGCCAAGCAATCGAAGGACCAGGGTTCGGCTGCCAACGGCGGCGACCTCGACTGGGCCACCCCGTCGTCCTTCCCGAAAGCGTTCAGCGACGCCTTCGTGAACCTGCAAAAGGGTGCGATCACCGAGACCGCGGTGCAAACCCCGAACGGCTTCCACATCATCAAGCTGGACGACACCCGTCCTGCCAAGCTGCCGTCGCTGGACGAAGTCAAGCAGCAGATCGTCGAAGCGCTGCAGCAGAAGAAGCTCCAGGCTTACCAGGAAGAGATGGTAAAGAAAGCCAAGGTTCAGTAATTTGGTGGTAAGGTAGTGCCGCCGGCGCTCGAGGGCGCCGGTCGTCGTCGCCAGTGGCGACTTTTTGTCTTTTTATAGGATTGAAACAATGATTTTGAAGCCAGCCCGCCTGTTGCTCGTCCTGGTCGCCATGGTAGGCGCTCCGGCATTCGCGCAAAACATCGCCACCGTCAACGGCAAAGCGATCCCGGCGTCGCGCGTTGATCAAGTGGTCAAGCAAGTCGTTGCCCAAGGCAAGCAGACCGATTCGCCGCAACTGCGCGACGCGATCAAGCGCGACCTGATCGGCCGCGAAGTGCTGATCCAGGAAGCCGACAAACAAGGTTTCGGCACCCGTCCCGACGTCAAGGCCGCGCTCGAGAACGCGCGCCAGAGCATCATCATCAATGCCATGCTGGCCGACTACGTCAAGAAGAACCCGGTCAAGGACGCCGACATCAAGGCCGAGTACGACAAGTACAGGTCCCAGGTCGGCGACAAGGAATACCATGCGCGCCACATCCTGGTGCCGACCGAAGACGAAGCCAAGGCCATCATCGTCAAGCTGAAGAAGGGCGAGAAGTTCGAGGAGCTGGCCAAGCAGTCGAAGGACAGCTCGGCCAACAACGGCGGCGACCTGGACTGGGCAAGCCCGGCTTCCTACGTGCCTGAGTTCTCGAAGGCGATGGTCGCGCTGCAAAAGGGTGCGATCACCGAGACCCCGGTCAAGACCCAGTTCGGCTACCACGTGATCAAGCTGGAAGACGTTCGTCCGGCCAAGGTCCCTGCGCTCGACGACGTCAAGCAGCAGGTGGCGGAATCGATCCAGCAGCGCAAGCTGCAGGCTTTCCGCGAAGAGCTGATGAAGAAGGCCAAGATCCAGTAATTGCGGATCGGCTCAGGGAAAAAGCGCTTCGTTCGAAGCGCTTTTTTTTCACCGTCGTCGTCGTTCCCGCGCAGGCGGGAATCCATAGCGCGTGTGCACTCAGACGCGCCATGGGTACCCGCCTGCGCGGGAACGACGGAAGGGTGAATCCAGCGGCGCCTCGGCGCGCTCGAACATGCCGTAATCGCGGATCACTCCGGCCACGCGCAAGCGGTAGTCGGCGAAGATGCCGGCGCGTCCCTTGGCCTGCGTCTCGCGATGCAGCGTGTTGTTGCGCCACCCTTTCACCGCCTCCTCGTCGCGCCAGAACGACAGCGACAGCAGCTTCCCCGGCTGCGACAAACTGGCGAAGCGTTCGATCGAGAGGAAGCCGTCCATCTGCGCCAGTTCGGGCGCCAGCAGGGCCGCCGCGTCCAGGTACTCCTGGCGCCGCCCCTCGTGCGGCAGCACCTCGAAGATCACGGCGATCATTGCGCGGGACGCTGGAAGGCGCCGTCCACCACTTCGGTAAACGTGCGCTCCTCGCGCAGAATGAAGCGCCTGGCCTGCGCCATCGCGAAGTTGGCACGGCCCTCTTCATCGGTGCGCAGCCGCGCGCGATAGGCCTCGTAGGCGGCCAGGCTGTCGAAGGCGATCAGGCCCCAGGCTTCGTAATTGCTGCCTTCGAGCGGCAGGAAGTAGCCGACCAGCTTGCCGCCGCAGCGCGGAATGATGCGACCCCAGTTCTCGGCATACTCGCGGAACGCCTCGCGCTGGAACGGGTCGATTTCGTAACGGATGAAACAGGTGATGGTCATCTAGCCCTCCATAAGCAATGGAGCGACTATACGTGCTAGCGGGTCCCTGAAGGTACGGCGCGGGACGAACCGTCGCCCCGCCACACGACTACCCTATCCCACCCACTTGCGGGCGTTGCGGAACATGCGCATCCACGGCGAATCCTCGCCCCACGACGCGGGGTGCCAGGACTGCTGCACCGTGCGGAACACGCGCTCGGCGTGCGGCATCATCACGCTGAAGCGGCCGTCGGCGGTGGTCACCGCGCTCAGGCCTTGCGGCGAGCCGTTCGGGTTGTACGGGTAGGCCTCGGTCGGCGCGCCGCGGTTGTCGACGAAGCGCAGCGCCTGCACCACCGCATCGATGTCGCCGGTCTGCGAGAAGTCGGCGTAGCCCTCGCCGTGCGCGATCGCGATCGCGGTCTGGGTGCCGGCCATGCCGCCGAAGAAAATCGACGGCGAGTCGAGCACCTCGACCATCGCGAAGCGCGCCTCGAACTGCTCCGACTTATTGCGCGTGAACTTCGGCCAGGCTTGCGCGCCGGGGATGATGGCCTTCAAATTGCTCATCATCTGGCAGCCGTTGCAGACGCCCAGGCCGAAGCTGTCGCCGCGCGCGAAGAAGCGCGCGAACTGGTCGGCCAGCTTGTCGTTGAACAGGATGGTCTTGGCCCAGCCCTCGCCCGCGCCCAGCACGTCGCCGTAGGAAAAGCCGCCCACCGCGATCATGCCCTGGAAGTCGTCCAGCTTGACGCGGCCGGCGATCAGGTCGCTCATGTGCACGTCGACCGCGGCAAAGCCGGCCTGGTGCATCACCCACGCGGTCTCGATGTGCGAGTTGACGCCCTGCTCGCGCAGGATCGCCACGCGCGGCCGCACGCCGGTCTTGAGGAAGGGCGCGGCGATGTTCTCGCTCGGGTCGAAGCTCAGCTTGGGCGAGATGCCGGGGTCGGTCTCGTCCAGCAGGCGCTCGTATTCGGCGTCCGCGCAGGCCGGATTGTCGCGCAGGCGCGCGATGCGCCAACTGGTCTCGCTCCACAGGCGGTGCAACGCGCTGCGCGGCTGGCTATAGATGGTCTTGGCGTCGCGCGTGAATTCGATCACGCCGCGCGCGTTCGGCTTGCCGACGATATGGCTGCAGGCGCCGAGGTTCGCCTTGCGCAGCACGTCCATCACGGCCGACTTCTCGGCCGCACGGACCTGGATCACGGCGCCCAGTTCTTCGTTGAACAGCGCGCGCAGGGTCAGCTCGTTGCGGCGCTCGGCCACTTGGCCGGTCCAGTTCTTGGCGTCGCCGTGGTCGGCCGCCTCGCCCGCTTCCATCGCCAGGATGTCGAGGTTGACCGACAGGCCGCTGCGGCCGGCGAAGGCCATCTCGCACAGGGTCGCGAACAGGCCGCCGTCGGAGCGGTCGTGGTAGGCCAGCAGCTTGCCGTCGGCGTTCAGCTGCTGGATCGCGCCGAAGAAGGCCTTCAGGTCGTCGGCGCTGTCGACGTCCGGCGTCTCGTTGCCGAGCTGCTGGGTGACTTGCGCCAGCGCGGAGGCGCCCATGCGGTTCTTGCCGCGTCCGAGGTCGATCGCGATCAGCGCGGTCTCGCCGGCATCGGTCTTGATTTGCGGGGTCAGCGCGCGCCGCACGTCGACCACCGGCGCGAACGAGGACACGATCAGCGACACCGGCGACAGCACCGCCTTGGCCTCATCGTCGTCGCGCCAGGTGGTGCGCATCGACAGCGAGTCCTTGCCGACCGGGATGCTGATGCCGAGCGCCGGGCACAGCTCCATGCCGACCGCCTTGACGGTGTCGAACAGCGCGGCGTCCTGGCCAGGCTGGCCGCAGGCCGCCATCCAGTTGGCCGACAGCTTGATGTCGGAGATATCCTTGATCGGCGCGGCGGCGATGTTGGTGATCGCCTCGCCCACCGCCATGCGGCCCGAGGCGGCGGCGTCGATCACGGCCAGCGGAGTGCGCTCGCCCATCGCCATCGCCTCGCCGAGATAACCCTCGTAGCTCATCGCCGTGATCGCGCAATCGGCCACCGGCACCTGCCATGGGCCGACCATCTGGTCGCGCACGGTGGTGCCGCCCACGGTGCGGTCGCCGATGGTGATCAGGAAGGACTTGTCGGCCACGGTCGGCAGCAGCAGTATGCGGCGCGCCACCTCGTCGAGTTCGAGGCCGGTCAGGTCGATCGGCGGGAAGGTTTGGCGGACGCGGTGCACGTCGCGCTGCATCTTGGGCGGCTTGCCGAGCAGGACGTCCATCGGCATGTCGACCGGCGCGTTGCCGACCAGCGGATCGATCAGCTTGAGCTGGCGCTCTTCGGTGGCGATGCCAACCGCCGCGAACAGGCAGCGCTCGCGTTCGCACAGGGCGCTGAACAGGGGCAGGTTCTCGGGCGCGATCGCCAGCACGTAGCGCTCCTGCGACTCGTTGCTCCAGATTTCCTTGGGCGCCATGCCGCTTTCCTCGAGCGGGACCTTGCGCAGGTCGAAGATCGCACCGCGCTTGGCGTCGTTGGTGATTTCGGGGAAGGCGTTCGACAGGCCGCCCGCACCCACGTCGTGGATCGAGATGATCGGATTGTCGGCGCCCATCTGCCAGCAGGCGTTGATGACCTCTTGCGCGCGCCGCTCCATCTCCGGATTGCCGCGCTGGACCGAGTCGAAATCGAGGTCGGCGCTGTTGGTGCCGGTCGCCATCGAGGACGCGGCGCTGCCGCCCATCCCGATCCGCATGCCGGGGCCGCCCAGCTGGATCAGCAGGCTGCCGGGCGGGATGTCGTTCTTGTGCGTGTGCTGGCCGGCGATATTGCCGATGCCGCCCGCGATCATGATCGGCTTGTGGTAGCCGAACACCACGTCGGCGCCGCCCGCGTGCAGCCGGCCGACATTCTGTTCGTAGGTGCGGAAGTAGCCACCCAGGACCGGCCGCCCGAACTCGTTGCTGAACGCGGCGCCGCCGAGCGGGCCTTCGATCATGATCTGCAGCGGCGAGGCGATGCGGTCAGGCTTGCCGTAGACCGCGGCCGGCGCGCGCTGGGCGAACGGCGCGGTCACGCTGACCGCGTTCTCCCACGGCCGCACGGCGTCCGGGATCATCAGGTTGGACACCGTGAAGCCGGTCAGGCCGGCCTTCGGCTTGGCGCCGCGGCCGGTCGCGCCCTCGTCGCGGATCTCGCCGCCGGCGCCGGTGGAGGCGCCCGGGAACGGCGAAATCGCGGTCGGGTGGTTGTGGGTCTCGACCTTCATCAGGGTGTGGGTCAGCTCGGACGAAGGCGCGTATTCGTGCCCTGCACCGCGCGGATAGAAGCGCGTGACGGTGGCCCCTTCCATGATCGACGAGTTGTCGCTGTAGGCCACGATGGTGCCCTTGGGCTGCAGCTGGTGGGTGTTCTTGATCATCTGGAACAGCGATTTGTCCTGCGCCACGCCGTCGACGATCCAGTCGGCGTTGAAGATCTTGTGGCGGCAGTGCTCACTGTTCGCCTGCGCGAACATCATCAGTTCGACGTCGGTCGGGTTGCGTCCCGCCTTGGTGAAGGCGTCCAGCAGGTAGTCGATTTCGTCTTCCGACATGGCCAGGCCAAGATCGGTGTTGGCCTTCTCCAGCGCCTGTTTGCCGGCGCCGATCACGTCGACTGTCTCGAGCGGCTTGGCCTCGAGTTCGCGGAACAGGCCGGCCGCGTCGTCGGCGTGGCGCAGCACGCTCTCGGTCATGCGATCGTGCAGCAACGCCGCGACGGCTTGCGCTTCGTTTGCCGACAGCGCGCGCGGCGCGCCGATGCTGCTGCCCAGCAGGCCGGATTTCAGATACACCGAGTAGGCGATGCCGCGCTCGATGCGGTGGATCTGCGCCATGCCGCAGTTATGCGCGATGTCGGTCGCCTTCGACGCCCATGGCGAGATGGTACCCAGGCGCGGGATTACGAAGAATTCTTCGGTCACGCCTTCTGGCGCGGGCGCCGCCGGCTCGCCGTAGGTCAGCATCGCGGACAGGCGCGCGCTGTCGTCGGCGGACAGCGGCGCGGCGCTGTCGATGAAGTGGTAAAACCGGGCCTGCACCGAGGCGACCGAAGGCGCGGCTTGCTGCAGTTGGCTCAGGAGGCGTTGGCTACGAAAGACAGACAGGGCGTTGGAACCCGGCAGAATCAACATGGTTGGGAGATGGTTGATGCAGCGTGGCTGCGGGTTAAAGGTGATGATGGCACTGGAGCGAGCGATACTGGTATCCTTCAGGCCGATATTATACCTCGTCGCCCTATGGACAGCCGGGTCATGTAGAATCATGAAGCCTGAAGTAGTATGTACAAATATAAGGCAAGAGAAGAGAGACCAAGAGAGACTATGACAACGTCCGCGGCCGGCCCTACCGCCATCGCCCTGTGCGCCGACGACTATGCGCAGCATCGCGGCATCGACGACGCGGTGTGCGCGCTGCTCGAGCAGCGGCGCCTGAGCGCGGTGAGTTGCATGAGCACCGCGCCGCGCTGGAAGGACCAGTCGGCGCCGCGCCTGCGCGAACAGGCGACCGGCGACACCGGCGCCGACATCGGCCTGCACCTGAACCTGACCGAGAGCTTCGGCGCGCGCCAGATCAGCCTTGGCGGCCTGATTGTCAAATCGTACACGCAGCGGCTCGACGTGGCGCGCCTGTGCCGCGGCTTCGCGCGTCAGTTCGACGCCTTCGAGGCCGCCATGGGACGTGCGCCGGACTTCGTCGACGGCCACCAGCACGTGCACCAGCTGCCGCGGGTGGCCGAGGCCGTGATGGAGCTGCTGCAGCAGCGCTACGGCGCGCGCATGCCGTGGGTGCGCAACACGGTGCCGGCGCGCGGCGTGATCGGCGCCAAGCCGGCGCTGCTGCATGTGCTGGGCGGCAGCGCGCTGGCGCGGCGCCTGAAGGAACGCGGCATCGCCACCAACGCCGGCTTCGGTGGCGTGTATGGCTTCGACAGCAACGACTATGCCGCCCTGTTCGGCGAGTGGCTGGCGGGGGCCGAGCAAGGCACGCTGCTGGCGTGCCATCCCGCCGCCTCGACCCACGCGCACGACGCGATCGGGCGCCAGCGGCTGGTCGAATACCGGTTTTTCAGCTCCGATGCCTTCCCCGCGTTGTTGGCCGCCCACGAAATCCGGCTCGCCGCGCTGTCGTCGCTGTTGCCGCTGGCATGAACAATAGCGTATCGTAGGGTTTCAAGACTTTGGCGAGCAGGCCGTTAACACCCTTATCAGGCCCCTTAGCGGGGACGCGAGAGTAAACGATGCAAGATAATAGCAATTTGTCCGTGCTGGTGATCGACCCGAATCCGGGCATGCGCGGCAGCCTGCAGAACATGCTGACGCAGTCGAGCATCACCAAGATCGAGTTCGCGGTCAGCTCCGGCACGGCCATCAAGCAGTTGGCGAAAAAATCCTACGACATCATCCTGTGCGAGTACGACCTTGGCAGCGGCCAGGACGACGGCCAGGACGGCCAGCAGCTGCTGGAAGACCTGCGCCACCACAAGCTGATCGGCCTGTGGACCATCTTCATCATGATCACCTCCGAGGGCGTGTACAGCAAGGTGGTGAGCGCGGCCGAGCTGACGCCGACCGATTACATCCTCAAGCCGTTCACGGTCGACGTGCTCAGCCAGCGCATCGCGCGCGCGATCGAACGGCGCACCGCCTTCCTGCCGGTGTACCAGCTGATTGGCCAGGGCAATCTGCGCGAGGCGATCAAGGCTTGCGCCGCCGGCGAAACCGCGCACCCGCGCTACGCCGCCGATTTCGCGCGCCTGCGCGCCGAGCTGCACGTGAGCCTGAACGAACTGCCGGAAGCCGAGGCGCTGTATGGCGCGATCCTGGCGGCCAAGCCGGTGGGCTGGGCCAGCCTCGGGCTGGCGCGCACCCTGTTCGCCCAGGACCGCATCGAAGAGGCCGAGGGCGTGCTGACCAAGCTGGTGACCGACAATCCGAAGTTCATGGCGGCCTACGACCTGCTGGCGCACTGCCACGAGATCAACGGCGCGCCCTACCGCGCGCAGAAGATTCTCGAGGATGCGGTGTCGATCTCGCCGCACATGGTCCGGCGCCTGCGCCGGCTGGGCGAGGTGGCGCTCGAGGCGGGCGATGCGACGGCGGCCGAGAAGTCGTTCAAGCAGGTAGTGGCGAAGGCCAAGTACTCGGAATTCCGCGATCCCGAAGACCACGTCAACCTGGTCAAGGCGCTGATCAAGAAGGGCGATGCGACGCAAGCCGGCGGCGTGGTCCGCGACCTCGAGAAGTCCTTGCGCGGCAATCCGAACACCGATGTGTGCAAGGCGATTTCGATGGCGCTGCTGCACGAATCGGCCGGCAATGCGGCGGGCGCGCTGGCCGAGCTGCATACCGCGGTGAGCGGCATGCGCACCGCGAGCGGCTTGTCGAGCAACCTGAAGATCGGCCTGGTGCGGACCTGCCTGTCGAACCGGCTGGACAAGGAAGCCTCGGAGGTGATGCTGGCGGTGATGAACGACGTCGACAGCGGCATCTCGATGCAGCAGGCGATGAGCGTGTTCGTCAAGGCCGGACGGCCCGACCTGGCCGAGGGCATGGGCCAGCAGCTCAAGGCGGCGGCGCAGGAGCTGCTCAACGTGGCGGCCGAGAAGACCAATATGGGCGACTTGAAGGGCGCGGTGCAGACCCTGCTCGAAGCGCTGCACATGTCGCCGGGGAACCTGCA
>DASRXO010000785.1:0-5506 GCA_035654095.1 Telluria sp. | reverse complement strand
CTTCATTCGACACCAGGATCACATCGCCGTTTACCTCGGCGATTTCGCTCAGGAATGCTGAACGTTCGTCGTTGAAACGCGCCGGCAAGGCCAGCTCGCCGACTTCCGGATAGTCACCGCCGTCATCGAACATCAGGTTCGCCAGCCACAGCGTCAGGCAGTCGACCAGGATCAGGCGTTCCGGCGCACACCAGCGCCGCAAAGCGCCGGCCAACGCGCTCGGCTCTTCCACCGTGCTCCAGTGCGCCGGACGCCGCGCGCGATGATGGGCAATCCGTCCGCCCATCTCGGTATCGCCGGCGCGCGCCGTGGCCAGGTAGACGACCTCCTTTCCCGATGCGAGGGCAAGGCGCTCGGCGAACGCGCTCTTGCCGGAGCGGGCGCCACCAAGGACCACGGTGCGGCTCATGGGGCGACACCGCTGTCCAGCAAGGCGGCGGCCGCTGCCGGGCAAGACGGGAAGTAGGCGTGAAAGTAGGAAGCGGTGAGCGAACCGCTCCGATAGACCGCTTCACCGGCCGTGCCGGAGCCCGGCTTGAACGTGTGCGCGGCCGGCGCCAGCGTGGTATCGAAGCGCGAGTAGTGAAACGTGTGGCCGCGCAGTTCCCCCTGCGCCGTTTGCAGTCCTTGTGCGCCTAGGCCGGCAAGGCGCGCCTGCATCGATACGCAGCCTGATAGCAGTCCGGCCATCGGCCACGCGGTTCCGGCCTGGTCAATCAGGCTGTCCGCCAACGCCATCATGCCGCCACACTCTGCCAGAATCGGCATGCCGGCCGCATGGGCCGCGCGAATCGAGGCCTGCCAGCGGTGCGCACCTGACAGCGCGGATGTGTGCAGTTCCGGATAGCCACCCGGCAGGTAGACGGCGCTGGCGCCCGAAGGCACCGGCTCGTCGTCCAGCGGCGAAAAATAGCAGACCGTCGCCCCCAGTGCGCGCAGGCAATCGACGTTGGCAGGATAGACAAATGCAAATGCGGCGTCGCGCGCGATGGCGACCTTGGCGCCCGCCAGCAGGCTGTCGAGCCGCGCCGGCGGCGCCGGAATCGCCAGCCGCGTCAGCGGTAGACGGGCCCAGGCTGCCTCGTCGATTACGAGTTGTTCGGCCAGGGCGTCGAGCAGCGCGTCGAGCTCGCCCACTTCGGCCGGCAGCACCAGCCCGAGATGACGTTCGGGCAGCGCTTTCGCTTGGCGCGGCAGGCTGCCCAGCAGCGGCGTGTCGCCCAGGGAAGCGGCGACCATTGCGGCGTGGCCGGCGCTGCCGACGCGGTTGGCGATCACGCCGGCCAAATCGACCGGGCCGAACTCACGCAAGCCGTGCACGATGGCGCCTGCGGTCTGCGCCATTGCCGACGCGTCGATCACGGCCAGCACCGGCACGCCGAAGGCGCGGGCCAGGTCGGCCGATGATGGCGTGCCGTCGTACAGGCCCATGACGCCCTCGATCAGGATGACGTCCGCATCCTGCGCGGCCTGTGCCAACTGGCGCTGGCACAGTTCCAGGCCCACCATCCACAGATCGAGCGAATGGACCGGCGCCGCGCTGGCGCGCTCCAGCAGCATCGGGTCGATGAAGTCGGGCCCGGCCTTGAACACGCGCACGCGCTGGCCATGGGTGGCGAGCTTACGCGCCAGTGCCGCAGTGACGGTGGTTTTGCCCTGGCCCGACGCAATCGCCGACACCAGCAGAACACGCACCGCGATATGCGTGGGCGCTACCATTCGATTCCCGCCTGCGCCCCGATCCCCGCGGTGAATGCGTGCTTGATGGGAGTCATGTCCGTGACCGTGTCGGCGATCTCGATCAGCTCGGGCGGAGCGCCGCGGCCGGTGATGACGACGTGCTGCATGCGCGGCCGCGCATCGAGGTCGGCGATCACCGCATGCAGGTCAAGGTAATGGTACTTGAGCGCGATATTGAGTTCATCGAACAGCACCAGGCCGATGGCCGGATCGGACAGGAACTGCCTGGCCTTGACCCACGCCAGCCCGGCCTTTTCGATATCGCGTTCACGGTCCTGCGTTTCCCAGGTATAGCCTTCACCCATCGCATGAAAGCTGACCTCGTCGGGAAAACGCCGCAGGAATTTCTCTTCGCCGGTCGACATCGCGCCCTTGATGAACTGGACCACCCCCACCTTCATGCCATGCCCCATTGCCCGGATCACCATGCCGAAACCACTCGAGCTCTTGCCCTTGCCGTTGCCGGTATTGACGACGACGATGCCGATTTCCTTTTGCGCCGCTTTGATCTTTTCGTCGATGATGGCCTTCTTGCGTTCCATGCGCAGCTTGTGCCGTTCGTTGATTGCCTGCTGAATGTCTTCGCTCATGTGAATGCTCCTTCCGGTATGAAAATTTGACGGTTTCCGTGTTGAATCGCCTCGATCGGATGGCCGAGGTACTGGCTGAGCAGCGGCGCGTGCAAGACCTCGGCCACGCTGCCCGCCGTCCAGCGACCGTCGCCCATCAGCAGCAGCGCGTGGCTGGCGGCGTGCTGCGCCAGGTTCACGTCATGCCCGATCATCATCACGGTCTTGCCTTGTTCCCTGCACAGGCGCGCCAGCAAGCGCATCACGCTGACTTGATGGCCCAGGTCCAGCGCGTTGGCCGGCTCGTCGAGCAGGATCAGCGGGGTATCCTGCGCCAGCACGGCGGCGATCGCCACGCGCTGGCGTTCTCCGCCGGAGAGCGTGCGGATATCGCGTTCGGCCAATCCATCCACCTGCATGGCTTGCAGCGCCGCGCGGCAGTGGCGATGGTCGTCGCCGTCTTCCCAGTAGCGCGTGCCGCAATACGGATGGCGCGCCGCGAGCACGGTCTCGATGACCCGATAGCCGAAGGCGTCGCTGCGCGATTGCGTCAGCAAGGCGCGCTGTTGCGCCAGCGCCGGCAACGGCCATTGGTCCAGCGTGCGGCCCTGCAGCGCAACGTGGCCGGCCGACGGTAGACTCAGGCCGGCCAATGTGCGCAGTAAAGTGCTCTTGCCGGCCCCGTTGCGGCCGATCACATACCAGCTTTGGCCAGGCTCAGCTTGCCAGTTAAGTTTGTCGAGCAGCACCCGGCCGCCGACTGCGAGAGTAAGGTCGATTGCGCTGATCATGTCATGGGCGCCGCAGTTGATGCAGTTGAAACAGGAAGACCGGCGCCCCGAGCAGCGCGGTCACCACGCCCACCGGCAGCTGCTGGGGGGCGGCGACGGTACGGGCCAGCGTATCGGCAAGCACCAGGAAGGTGCCGCCGGCCAGCGTGGCGGCCGGCACCAGGAGCCGATGGTCCGGGCCAAGCGCAAAGCGGCAGGCGTGCGGCACGATCAGGCCGACGAAGCCGATGCTGCCCGCAGTGGTGACGGCACTGGCGGTCAGCAGCGCGGAACAGCAGTACAAGCCTTTGCGCAACGGACCGACGTGTATCCCCAGCGCCGCTGCGCCGTCCCCGTGCATGGCGATCACATTCAGCGCGCGCGCATTGCGTACCGCGAACAGCAGGGCCGCGCTGAGGGCCAGCCAGGGCAGCACGCGCAGGGGCGCGCCGGACAGGTCACCGATCATCCAGAAGATCATGCCGCGCAGCCGTCCTTCCGGGGCGATCGACAGCATCAGCGTCACCAGCGCCATGCAGCCGGACGACAGGATCACGCCGGTCAACAGCAGCGAGGTGGCACCGCCATCAGCGCCCAGGTCGCGCCGCGCCAGCGCATACAGCAACAGCGAGATCGCCGCCGCGCCGGCAAATGCGGCGCCGTCCACCATCCATGCCGCGCACATGAACAACAGCGCGGCGAGCGCGCCGACTGACGCGCCGGCCGAAATCCCGAGCACATACGGGTCCGCCAAGGGATTGCGCAACAGCGCCTGCATCAGCACCCCGGCCAGCGCCAATGCGGCGCCCGTCACGAACGCGACCAGGGCGCGCGTCAGGCGCAGGTCCACCAGGGTCGACGCCAGGGTCGTGCCCGTTCCCTGCAGCGCATCGAGTAGCGCGGCTGGCAAGTCCGACAGCGAAACCGGCACCGAACCGACGGTGCCGGCAAGGACAAGGCTGGCGCACGCCAGGGCGCATAGCGCCGCCACCAACACGGTCGCGCGCTGCTGCATTGTAGGAAAGAAGGAAAGCATGGCTTACTACAAGCCGTAACGGACGCCCGCGAAGAACTTGATGCCGGCAGTGGCATACGTTCGCGCCAGTTCATAGTGCTTGTTGTTGACGTTATCGACGCGCATCAAGGCCGACCAGTCGCGTGCGAATTCATAGCGCGCATTCAGGTTCAGCAGGCCGTAGCCGCCGAGGACATTCCGGTTGGCGGCGTCGTCGAAGCGCTTGCCCGACGCAATCAGCTCGACGCCGCCCTTGAACCGCCCGGCGCCATACTCGACGCCAGCGCGCGCATGCTGCCTGGCGCGCCGCGCCAGCAGCTTGCCGGTGGTGTCGTCGCGCGGATCTTGCCAATCGAGCGATGCGCTCAGGGCAAAATGGTTCCATTGCGTGCCGGCGGCGATCGAGGTGCCGCTGAGCGTACCTTTGTCGATGTTGTAGGAACAACCGAAAGGATGGGTCGCCACTTGGACCGGGCAAACCGCGGCCGTCACCAGCAAGTCGCTCACCCGGTTGTCGAAGTAGACCGCGCTGAGTTGTACACTGCCGTTATCGAAGTGGATGCCCGCTTCGGCGTTCCGGCCGCGCTCGGGTTTGTTGGACGGGATGCCAAAGCCGGGGTAATACAGCTCGTTGAACGTGGGCGCGCGAAAGCTGGTGCCGGCACTGGCACTCAGCCGCAGCGCCGGGCTGATGCGGTAGCCGGCCGCTACCGCGCCGGTGGCCTTCGATCCATACTGCGAGCTGTCGTCATTGCGCGCGCTGACACTGGCCAGGTAAGCGCCACGCTTGAGCTGATAGGACGCGGCGACCGAGTTGGTGCTCCGCTCGCCGGACAAGACGGGCGTCGAACTGGACACCACGTCTTCCACGCGCCGCTCGACCAACAACTGCAGCATGTCAGCGCCAACAGCGATATCGTTCTGCCAGCTTGTGCCAGTTTGGACGGTGTCGATCTGGCTCTTGTCGGAAGCCGCCGCGCTGCTGTCGCTGCCCGACCGGTCAGCCGCGCGCGTGAGCTGGAAGTGGCTCGACCATTGTGCGCTGATGCGGTCGTTGGCGAACAGCGCAACATTGTCCAGTGTTTGGCGGGTGCGCGCGTCGTACGTTAGGCCACTGTCATACTGCGCCTCGAGGAAGCTGTGCAGAAACAGCACGCCTACCTCATGCCCCGTCGCCACATCGAACACGAGCTGGCCGCTGGCGCTGTCACGGACATAGCCGTCATTATCCGGATTGTAGGAAAAATTGCCGGGTGTGGTCGCGGAAAAGCCGGCGGCGCGATCGCGCCCCGCGCCGAAAGAGTAGCTGAGACGGTCGGCCTTGCCCGATAGCGCCGCGTTGAAGGTACGCGCGGCGTCGCTGCCGATGCCGGCGAAGGCGCTGACGCTTGGCGATCCAATGCCGCGCTTGG
>DASRXO010000784.1:0-4784 GCA_035654095.1 Telluria sp. | reverse complement strand
GTCGAGCAGGTCGTTGATGATGGTCAGCAGCGACTGGGCGTTGGCCTGGCCGCGCAGGATCTGGTCGCGCGTGCTGTCCTGCAGCAGGCCGTCGCGCAGCGCGAAGCCGAGCATGCCGATCACGCCGGCCAGCGGGGTGCGCATCTCGTGGCTCATATTGGCCAGGAACTCGGACTTCTGGCGCGTCGCGTCTTCCGCCTTCTGCTTGGCCAGGCGCAGGCGTTCGTCGTTTTCCTGCAAGGCGCGATTGGCCAGCGCCAGTTCGTCGGTGTTCAGGCGCACCTGCTTTTCCTGCTCCAGCAACTGGGCCTGGGTGTCTTCCAGCTGGCGGTAGGCGCGCGCGTTGTCGAGCGCCACCGCGGCGTGCGCGGCCAGCGTCTGCAGCATGTCGAGGTGGACCCGGCGGTAGGCGTTCTTCTCGGCGCTCTGCACGCACAGCACGCCCATCATGCGGTCCTTGACGATCAGCGGCACGTACATGGTCGACTTCGGGCGCGACGGCGCCGAGCCGTCCACCCGCGGCGCGCGCGCCCGCACATCGGCCTGGGCGGTGCCGATGTAGTTGTCGAACTCCGCATCGAGGTCGTTGATGAATACTTCGCGCCGGTGCGTCAGGCACCAGACCGCCAGCTGGTTCGGGTCGTCCAGGCGCCGGCTGTACATCTGGATGCGCACCCCCTGGTCCATCGCGAACGGGAATTCGATCAGGCCGATGTCCTCGCGGTAGAAGCCGATGCCGAAGATGCGCGCATCCATCAGATGGTGCACGTGGCGGTACACGGTGCTCATGATGGTGTCCATGTCGAGCGTGGCGGTCATCTCGCGCCCGATCTCGGACAGGATCGAGATGTTGCGGTGGGCCAGTTCGACGTTTTCCTTCTGGCGCTCGACCTCTTCCTTCTGGCGCTCGGCGTCGAAGCGGCGCTGCTCGGCCTCGAAACGCTGGTGCTCGGCTTCGACCCGGCGCGCGTCGAGCTCGGCCTTCTGGTGTTCGAGCAGGCGGTTCTGCTGTTCGATCTTCACGGTGCGCGCGCTGACCTGCCGCTCCAGCAACTCCTTCTGGCGCCGCAGCCCGCTCATGCGCGCGCGGAAGGCGCCGTACGCGCTGCCCAGCACCAGCATCGCGACCAGGCTGCGGAACCACCAGGTCTTCCAGAACGGCGGCAGGATGCGGATCTTGAGCGAGGCGCCCGATGCGCTCCACACGCCGTCCTTGTTGGCGGCCTTGACCCGGAACACGTAGGCGCCGGGATCGAGGTTGGTGTAGGTCGCGAAGCGCTTGGTCGAATCGGTGCTGACCCAGTTCTGGTCGAAGCCTTCGAGCTGGTAGGCGAAGCGGTTGCGCTGCGGCGAGGCGTAATGCAGGGCCGAGAATTCGAGCGAGAACACCGAGTCCTCGGCCTCCAGCGTGATCTCGCTGGCGCTTTCGATCGGCCCTTTCAGCAAGCCCGGATGGGTGGCCTCGACCGGCTTGTTGAAAATCTGGAAGCCGGTGATCACGGCGCGCGGCGGGATCAGGTTGTCGCTGATCCCGTGCGGGTTGAAGGCGGTGATGCCGTTGAAGCCGCCGAAGTACAGGGTGCCGTCGGCCGCGCGCAGCGCCGAGGCGTCGAAGTAGGCGCCTTCGATGGTGCCGTCGCCCGAACTGTAGGTGCGCCAGCGGCCGCTGTCCGGTTCGAAGCGCGAGATGCCGGTGGTGGTGCTGATCCACAGCACGCCGTCCTCGTCTTCCAGCACCGCCGCCACCCCGTCGTCGGCCAAGCCGTCGTGCGAGGTGTAGTGACGAAAGCGCACCGCGCCGTCGGCGCCGACGGTCATCTGGTTCAGGCCGGCCTGGGTGCCGATCCACAGCGTGCCCTTGTGGTCTTCCATCAGGAAGTGCACCTCGTCGTGACTGAGGCTGTCGGGGTTCTTCGGGTCATGCCGGAAGTGGCGGAACTTGCCGCTCGCGCGGTCCAGCAGGTCGAGCCCGTCGAAGGTGCCGACCCACAGCCGGCCGCGGTGGTCTTCGAGCACCGGGCGCACCACGTTGTCGGACAGGCTGCCGCTGTCGTTGGGGTCGTGGCGGAAGGTGCGCACCTGGCGCGTGCGCGGATCGAGCCGGTGCAGGCCGCCGCGCGAGGACACCCAGATCATGCCGCTGCGGTCGGTGTACAGGTTGCGGATATTGTCGGCGTCCGGGTCGCCGTTGGCCAGCGACTGGCGCGTGAAGCGCCCGGCCGCGGGGTCGAAGCTGGCGATGCCGGCGCGGCTGCCGATCCACAGCAGGCCGCGCCGGTCGCGCGCGATGGCGCTGGCCGGCAGTTCGGCCAGGCTGTTCGGGTTGTTCGGCTCGAAGCCGTAGACCTTGCTCACGCCGGTGGCCGGATCGAGGTGGTTCAAGCCGTTGTTGGTGCCCAGCCAGAGCAGGCCCTTGCCGTCGTCGACGATCACGCGCACCTTGTTGTCGGACAGGCTGTGCGGCAGCTCGGCCTGGCGCACGATGCGCGCGAAGCCGCCGCTGTCCAGGTCGACCCGGCTCACGCCCGCATACCAGGTGCCGACCCAGAAGGTGCCGACCCGGTCGCGGTACAGCGCCGAGACCTGGTTGTCGCCCACGCTATGGTTGTCGGCCACGGTGTGGCGGTAGTTGACGAACTTGCGGGCCGCGCCCTGCCAGCGGTACAGGCCGTCGTCATGGCTGCCGACCCAGACGTTGCCGTCGCCGTCCTGGAACAGCACCGTGATGTAGTTGGCCGTGATGCCCTCGGCCGGCCCGAGCTTGCGGCGCGCCGCGCCGGCGGCGCCCAGCTTCCAGGTCTCGATCCCGTTCAGGGTGCCGATCCACAGGGTCTGGCCGCTGTCGACCAGCAGCGTATTGACCGGATTGAGCTTGCCCCTGATCGCACCGAAGGGATGGTGCTCGAAGCCGGCGGCGCGCGGCGCCAGGCTGTCCAGGCCCGAGGCGGTGCCGGCCCACAAGCGGCCGCCGGCGTCGAGCGCGAGCGCGTTGACCTGGTCGTCGGCCAGGCTGGCCGGATCGCCCTGCGCGTTGTGCCAGATCGTGAATTTACCGCTCGCCATCTCGAAGCGCTGCAGGCCGTCGCCGGTGGCCAGCCACAGCCCGCCCTTGCCGTCGTCGGCGATCGCGCGGATGTGGCGGTTGCCGTTGCCGCGCTTCTCCGGCTCGTTCGGCGTGAAATGGGTGAACGACTGGGTGACCGGGTCGAAGCGATCGAGGCCGCCGTCGGTGCCGATCCAGAGCGTGCCGGCGCGGTCGACGTGCAGCACGCGCACCCAGTTGTTGGCCAGGCTGCGCGGGTTGCTGATTTCATTGTGATAGGTGGTGACGCGATAGCCGTCGAAGCGCGACAGGCCGGCCTGGCTGCCGAACCACATGAAGCCGTCGCCGTCCTGGGCGATCGCCAGCACCGATTCCTGGGCCAGGCCCTGGTCCACGTTCAGGTGCTCGAAGCGCAGGGTGCGCGCGGGCGCGGCCTGGCTGCCGGCCTGCAGCAGGCAGCCAAGCAGCACGATCAGCGCTGCGCAGGCGGGCCGCAGGAAGGCCATGCGGTTCAGGCCATGGCCCCGGTGAGGTCGGGCGCGCCGCTGCTGGCCAGGGCCTTGACCCGGTCCAGCTGGCGCCCGACCGCGTCGGCCACGTCGGCCAGCGCGCGGTTGATGCGGTCGGCGTCGAGCAGCGCCCACGCCGCCTCGCCGTCTTCCGCTTCGACCAGCTCGAAGATGCCGTACACCGACAGCAGGTCGATCAGCGCCATGCGGGAGACAATATCGTCATCGACAAGCAGTGCTTTCATGCGCTCTCCCCTTTTACGTGTGCGCCGTCATGAGCCGAAGAAGGCCAGCACTTCGTCCTTGTGGGCCTGGGTGTCGCGCTGGCCGAGCTGGATCAGTTCGCAGGTGTAGCTCGACTCGAACAGCAGGTAGGACGCCAGCGCCGCGCCGCGCGCCTCGGTCGCGCCTATCCCCGACAGCATGGTGCGCACCGGCGCCGGCAGGCTGGCGATGTGGCGGCTGGCGATGTCGTCGAGCCGCTCGGACGGCGCGATCACCAGCGCCTCCACCGGCTTCAGCGGGGTCTTGGCCAGGTATTCGGGCGGCAGCATCGACAGCGTCAGGTTGACCCGGTTCAGGCGTTCGATGTCGACCGCCAGGCTGTCGAGGAAGATCGAGGACAGCGCGTGGCCGGCGATCTGCGCCAGGCTCGGATAGCGCGCGCGGTCGCTGGCGCTGCGCGGCGGCTCGCTGAGGCGGCCGGCGCCGACCACCAGCACCTTGCTGGCGCCGAGGTGGATCGCCGGCGAGATCGGCGCCAGCTGGCGCATCGAGCCGTCGCCGCAGTATTCGAGATGGCCGCCGAGGTACATCGGCACCGCCGGAAAGATGAAGGGGATCGCCGACGAGGCCAGCAAATGCTGGACCCCGATCTGGTCCTGCAGGGCGATGCGCTGCATGCGGACCCAGGGCGCGATCTCGCTGGCGGTCTGGTAAAAGGTGATGTGGTTGCCGGCGGTGTAGGACGAGGCGGTCACCGCCAGCGCATGCAGCAGGCCGTCGGACAGCGCGGCGTCGAGGCGCGGCAGGTCGAGCATGCGGTGCAGCAGGCCGACCAGCGGGGTGTTATCGAGCAGCGAGGCGGGCGGCGCGGCGCGCCATTTGCGCAGCAGCCAGCCGAACGACAGCAGCGACAGCCAGCGCGCACCGGAGCGCAACACGCCGAGCGAGTCGGCGCGGTAGACCTGGGCCACCTCGAAGTTTTTCCACACGTCGAGCAGCTTTTGCAC
>DASRXO010000783.1:0-5108 GCA_035654095.1 Telluria sp. | reverse complement strand
ACGGATGATCGGGGTCCAGCGCCTGGTCCATCTGCTTCACGCCGGGCAGCTTGCCGACCTCCGCATGCTTCTGGAAAAACAGCTCGCCGCCAACGCCGGCCGGCGCGCGCACCAGCGATACCGGGCGCCCTTTCAAATGCTCCATCATCAGCGGGCCGACCAGCGCGTAGTAGCGCACCAGTTCGAGCTTGGTGGCGCCGCTCTGCGCATCGATCACGCGCTCGCCGTGGGTGACTTTCAGGCCGGCGGGCAGCCTGGCTTCTTCGCTTTGGGTATCGGTGTCCACATCGTCCTCCAGGTGTTTGGCGAGCTCGCGTTTGATGCCCTTGGCCGGCTTGTCTTCGCGCAGGCCCTGGAACACCGAATGGCGGATCGAGCCGCCCTTGGTCCACTCGCCGAAGCTGACCTCCGCGATCAGCTTCGGCTTGACCCAATGATGCTTGCGGCCCGCCACCGCGCGCGGCGGGAACGGACTCACGTCGGTATCGAGCGCGCTCAGTTTCTTCTTCAGCTCGCGCAGCGCCGCCTCGTTGAAGCCGGTGCCGACGTTGCCCGCATAGCGGAGCACGCCGTCCTGGTCGTAGGTCCCGAGCAGCAGCGAGCCGATGCCGGTGCGCGACCCTTGCGGATCGGTATAGCCGCCGATGACGAACTCCTGGCGCTGGCCGCATTTGAGCTTGATCCACTCGGGCGAGCGGCGCGATACATAGCGCGCATTACGCCGCTTGCCGATCACGCCTTCGAGTCCGAGCTTGCAGGCCGCGATCACCAGCTGTTGCGGGTCGCTGCCGAATTCGTCGCTGAAGCGCACGCTGTCCGACGGCGCCTTGTCGAGCAGCGCCTTGAGCAGCGCGCGGCGCGCCTCGAGCGACACGTCGCGCAGGTCGTGGCCTGTGCAAAAAGGCGCGTCGAACAGGAAGTACACGATCTGGGCGGTGTCGGATCCGTCGAAGGCCAGTTGCAGCAGGCCGAAGTCGGGCCGCCCCTGCTCGTCGTGGACCACGATCTCGCCGTCGTACCAGCCGTCGGGCAGCTTCATGGCCAGCAGGGCCTCGTGCAGCTTGCCGAGCTTGTGGGTCCAGTCCTTGCCGTTGCGGGTGAACAGCTGGACGCGCTTGCCTTCGATGCGCGCCAGCAGCCGGTAGCCGTCGAACTTGACCTCGAATATCCAGTCTTCGGGATGCGATGGCGGCTGGTCGACCAGGGTCGCGAGTTCGGGCGCCAGGGCCGCAGGCAGCGCGGCCTTCACCGCTTCGGGCGGCAGTGCGCCGCGCGCCGCCGCCTTTTTGACAGTGGCCTTCCCGGCGGCGGCTTTCGGCATCGGCAGCGCCTTCACGCTGTCCGGCATCTCGTCGATCACGGAGAACTCGGCGGCGGGCCGCGCGTAGTCGTCCTTCTCCTTGATCAGCAGCCAGGGCTCCTGCTTCTCGCCCTTGCCCTTCATGCGCACCAGCACCCACTTGCCGTGCATCTTGTGGCCATGCAACTCGAACTTGAGGTTCCCGCTCGCGTAGCCCTTGTGCGGATCCTCCAGCGGCCGCCAGGTGCCCTTGTCCCAGACGATCACCTTGCCCGCGCCGTACTGCTTCTCCGGGATCGTGCCCTCGAAACTCGAATAGGAAATCGGATGGTCCTCGACGTGCACCGCCATCCGCTTGTCCCTGGTGTCGTAGCTCGGCCCTTTCGGCACGGCCCAACTCTTCATCGCGCCGTCTAGTTCCAGGCGGAAATCATAATGCAGGCGGCTGGCCCAGTGCTTCTGGATCACGAAACTCAGCGCTTCCTTGCCCTCCTCGCCGCCTTCGGCCGGTTCGGAAGTGATCGCGAAGTTGCGCTTCGCCTTGTACAGTTTAAGCGAATCAGGCATACGGCCGAGTCTAGGGGCGCGCTGCGCCGCGGACTGTACGCCAATTAACGCGTGCGACAGATTGTAAGAGGATGTAAGGATCGTCAACGCTGTAAAGCCGGGCCGCGTTTTCTGCACAGTAACACGGGAATATCCCCACCTCATTAACTAGCTGAAGGAAATCTCATCATGAACAAAATCATCGCTACCCTGATCGCCGGTCTGTTCGCTACTTCGGTGTTTGCCCAGACCCCGGCTCCTGCTGCCACCACCCCAGTCGCCAAGGCGGCCGTCAAAGAGCAGAAGGAAGTCGCCAAAGCCGACGCGAAAGAAACCAAGGCCGATGCCAAGGCCGACGCCAAGGTAGAGAAAGCCGCTGCCACCAGCGACGCCAAGGTTGCCACCGCCCAGGCCGACGCCGACAAGACCAAAGCCAAGGCTCACAAGAAAGCCGTGAAGGCGAAAGCTTCGGCCGCGGCAGACAAGGCATCCGCCGATGCCGATGCCAAGAAAGACGCCGCCATCGCCAAGTAATCGGCGCACGCAGTCAAAAAAAAAGACAGGGCTCGCAAGCCCTGTCTTTTTTTGCCCGTCGTTCCCGCGGAGGCGGGAATCCATAGCGCGCATACTTTTCCACGATGCTGATGCGCTATAGGTTCCCGCCTCCGCGGGAACGACCGCTTATTGAACGTCCCAGCCGCCGCCGAGGGAGCGGATCAAGGCGACCGTGGTCACGGCGCGGTTGCCGCGCAGTTGCACCGCGCTGCGTTCGACCGCCGCCAGGTTGCGCTGCGCGTCGAGCAGGTCCAGGTAGCTCGAACGGCCCGCCTGGTACAGCTTCTGCGCGAGGTCGGCCGAACGGCGCGCCGACACCACAGCGGCGTCGACCTGCTCGGTCTGGCCGGCCAAGACACGCAGGCCCGCGAGATTGTCCTCGACGTCGGCGAACGCGCTCAACACGTTCTGGCGATAGGTCGCGACCGACTCCTCGAGCACCGCTTCGCTGCGCGTGATGTTGGCCTTGTTGCGGCCACCGTCGATCAGCGGCATCGACATCAGCGCGCCCAGCAACCATGAGCGGCTGCTCCACTTGAACACGTCGGCGAAGGTACCGGACTCGCCGCCGCCGCTGCCGCTCAGGGTCAACGCCGGGAACATCGCCGAGCGCGCCACGCCGATGCGCGCATTCGACGCGACCATCGCGCGCTGCGCCGCAGTGACGTCGGGACGGCGCTCCAGCAGCTTCGAGGGCAAGCCGGCCGGCACCACCGGCAGCAGCGACGTGTCCACCAGCGGGCTGACGTCGGCCGTGAAGTTGGCGGCCGGTTTGCCCAGCAGGACAGCCAGCGCATGTTCAAGCTGCACCCGTTGGCGCTGCAGGCCGATGGCTTCGGCGCGCGCGGTCGACAGCTCGGTCTTGGAACGGGCCAGGTCGAATTCGCCGATGTCGCCATTGTCGAAGCGGCTCTGGTTGACCTTCACGCTCTGCGCGCGCAGGTCGGCGGTCTGGTTCAGGGTCGCCAGTTCGGCATCGGTCTCGCGGATCCGGAAATAGGTCTGCGCGACGTCGGCCTGCAAGGCCAGCAGCACCGATTTGTAGGTCGCTTCCGACGCCTGCGCATCGGCGCGCGCGGCGCCGACGTTGGCGCTGACGCGGCCGAACAGGTCGACCTCGTAGCTGGCGGTCAGCCTGGCCTGGTAGGCGGTCGCGGTCGGCATCGGCGTGCCTTCCGGCAGGCCGAAGGAGATCGGCGAGGCGCGCCCGCGCTGGCCGCCGACCTCGACGCCCACTTGCGGGATGCGGTCGGCTTCGGCGATGCCGGCCAGGGCGCGCGCCTGCTTGACGCGCGCCGCGGCCACCGCCAGCGTGGCGTTGGCCAGGCTGGCCTCGTCGATCAGGGCGGTCAGCTCGGGATCCTTGAAGGCCAGCCACCATTCGCCGCGCGCCTGCGCTTCGGCCGGCTGCGCCACTTTCCAGCGCGTGCCGTCGGCCGCCTGCAGCGGCTCCTGGGACTCCTTGAAGGCGGTCGGCACCTCGACCTTGGGCGCCGCCAGTTCAGGCACCGTCGAGCAGGCCACCAGCAGCAAGGCGGTCAGCAAGGGTGAGATTCGTTGGGCGATGCGGTTCATCACACGGTTCCTTCCAGTGTCGCGGCCACCACGGCGGCCGGATGTATTTTCTTGTCGATACCCTTGGCGAAGCTGCGCAGCAGGACGTAGAACACCGGCGTCAGGAACAGGCCGAAGAAGGTCACGCCCAGCATCCCGCCGAACACCGCCACGCCCATTGCATGCCGCATTTCCGAACCCGCACCGCTGGAGAACACCAGCGGCACCACGCCCATGATGAAGGCGATCGACGTCATCAGGATCGGACGCAGACGCAGGCGGCAAGCCTCGAGCGCGGCCTGCACGATGCTGCGGCCATGGTCTTCCAGCTCACGCGCAAATTCGACGATCAGGATCGCGTTCTTGGATGCCAGTCCGACCAGCACGAACAGCGCGATCTGGGTGAAGATGTTGTTGTCGCCACCGGTCAGCTTGACGCCGATCAGCGCGCACAGGATCGACATCGGCACGATCAGGATCACGGCCAGCGGCAGGGTCCAGCTTTCGTATTGCGCGGCCAGCACCAGGAACACCAGCAGCACGCACAATGGGAACACCAGCACCATCGTGTTACCGGACAGGATCTCCTGGTAGGTCAGCTCGGTCCATTCGAAGCTCACGCCTTTCGGCAGCACTTCATGCGCGATCTTTTCCAGCGCGGCCTGGGCCTGGCCGGACGACACGCCGGGGGCCGCACCGCCGTTGATATCGGCCGACACGTAGGCGTTGTAGCGCTGCACGCGGTCCGGGCCATAGCTGTCCTTGACCCGCATCAGCGACGACAGCGGAATCATCTCGCCCTTGTCGTTGCGGACCTTGAGCTGGGCGATCTGGTCGGCCTGCGAACGGAACGGCGCATCGGCCTGGACCCGCACCTGGTAGGTCCGGCCAAACTGGTTGAAGTCGTTCACGTACAGCGATCCCAGGTTGATCTGCAAGGTCTGGTAGATGGTCGCCAGCGGCACGCCCATCTGCTTGGCCTTGACCCGGTCGACGTCCGCGAACAGCTGCGGCACGTTGATCTGGAAGCTCGAGAACACGCCCGCCAGTTGCGGCGTCTGCCATGCCTTGCCCTGCACCGCCTGCACCGCCTTATACAGCTCGTCGTAGCCGACGTTGCCGCGGTCTTCGATCATCATCTTGAAGCCGCCGA
>DASRXO010000782.1:0-2941 GCA_035654095.1 Telluria sp. | reverse complement strand
CCGCGCAGGCACCGACACCCGATTGCGCCATCGCGCTCGACACGAGAAGGAATGATAAAGTAGCGCAGATCGACAAGATTTTCAGCATTTGACTTCCTCCCTATTCCGGGCCCAGGGAAGAACCCTACCGAATTTGCGAGGATCAGTCAGGAGGCAGGACGGCCAATGACCGCTTCGGGTCCACAGCACAAAATCGCTGCGCGATAGCCCGCTGCGCGGGTAGCCCGACCGCGAGTGCGGTAATCGGAGGCGAGATCGTCAATAGCGGACGAGGCGCCCTGTCTTGAAGATCGAGGTGTCGTGAACCTCATCTCAGACAGGAGTTGCCTATGAGTACGGAAGCTATCAGCCCGCTGCGCCAGCGCATGATCGAGGACATGAACTCGCGTAAGCTTGGTGCACACACGCAGAGGAGCCACATCTACAGCTGCAAGCGGTTCGCTGCATTTCTAGAGCGCTCCCCTGACACGGCTACCCTTGAGGACATTCGCCTGTTCCAGCTGCACTTGGCCGAGACGGGCATGAGCATTTGCAATCGCAACCGCATCATGACCGGAGTGCGGTTCTTGTTGCGCGTGACACTGCGGCGATTGGATCTTTCCGCCGAGATCTATCACCTCCGCGAGCCGCAGAAGATACCGCAGGTGATGAGCCCGGACGAGACGCGGCGCCTGCTGGCCGTGGCCACGAGCCTCAAGGCCCGCGTGCTGCTCAGTCTCAGCTATGGCTGCGGCCTGCGCGCCGGCGAGGTGGTCCGGCTAAAGGTCAAGCATATCGACAGCGCGCAGAGGATCATTCGCATTGAGCAGTCCAAGGGCCGCAAGGATCGCCATGTCATGCTGTCGCCGGAGACGGTCGATCTGTTGCGGCAGTGGTGGAAGGTGCGCCGGGGTTTCGATGACACAACGCCCCTTCAACAACGCTGGCTGTTTCCTGGCCGCAGGCTGGGCAAGCCGATGACCACCCGCCAGCTGAGCCGACTGTTCCACGAGGCGGCCGATGAAGCCGGGATCAAGAAGAGCGTGACGCTGCACGCGCTGCGCCACAGCTTCGCGACCCACCTGCTGGAGCGCGGCACTGATATCAGAATCATCCAGGCGCTCTTGGGTCACGACAAATTGGACACCACGGCGCGCTATACGCGCGTCGCTACCGGCATGATCGCCAGCGTCGAAAGCCCGCTCGACCTTCTGTCGCAGCCCCGCAAGAAGCCCAAGAAAGCCAAAGAGAAGAGCAGGAAAGACCAGCCGACGGCGTAACGGCGCCATGTCCCGTCCAGCGCTGGAGGTCGCGGATATCTTCCGCGACCACGGGGCGGCGTGGCGCAAAGCCAATGCCGGCCATGTGAGCCTCGGCCAGATGAAGGTCATGAGTGCGATCGAGCACTGCCGCACGGCGGCGCTCGGCGGCCATGTGGCGCGCTGCGAGAACGACAAGTGCGCCCACATGGTCATCGTCTACAATAGCTGCCGCAACCGGCACTGCCCCAAGTGCCAGGGCGCTGCCGCCAAGGAATGGCTCGCCGAGCGTGAGGCGGAGCTGTTGCCCGTCGGCTACTTTCACGTCGTGTTCACACTGCCTGGTCCGATCGCCGATATCGCCTACCAGAACAAGGCGGTCATCTACCACCTGTTGTTCAAAGCCTCGGCCGAGACCGTGCTGACGATCGCAGCCGATCCCAAGCATCTGGGCGCCCACATCGGCATCACCGCGGTTCTGCACACCTGGGGTTCAACCATGACCCATCACCCGCACCTCCACATGATCGTGCCGGGCGGCGGCATCTCGCGCGACCGCCAGCGCTGGGTGTCTGGCCGCCCGAGGTTCCTCCTCCCCGTGCCGGTTCTCTCACGCCTGTTCCGGGGATTGTTCCTGGCCAAGCTCCGCGCCGCCCACCAGGCCGGTCACCTCAAGTTTTTTGGCGTCCACGCCCACCTCGATGACGCCCGAGCGTTCAAGGCGTATCTGGCGCCGCTGCGCAAGATCGAGTGGTACCTCTACGCAAAGCCTCCGTTCGGTGGACCCGAGGCGGTGCTCGCTTATCTCTCGCGCTATACCCACCGCGTCGCCATCTCCAACCGCCGGCTGATCGCCTCCAACCACAACGGCGTCACCTTCAGCTACAAGGATTATCGCGCCGATGGCCGCGCGCGATACAAAGTCATGACGCTCGGCACGCACGAGTTCATCCGCCGCTTTCTCATCCACGTCCTGCCGCACGGCTTCCACCGCATCCGCCACTACGGACTGTTTGCCAATAGCAACCGCGCGGCCAATATCGCACGCGCCCGCGAGTTGCTCGCGGTGCCGTCTCGCCTGAAAGAACCCGAGACGTCCGAAGCAGCAATCGACGAACCCCGCGTGCTGCTGCGTCCATGTCCCTGCTGCGGTGGCCGCATGATCATCATCGAGACCTTCGCACGCGGCTGTGAGCCAAAGCATCAGCCAGAGACAACAGCGCCCGTGATCAGGATTGATACATCATGATGCCGTCACCGCCGATCGATGACCGTATTGACACTCGCCCTTCTGGCCGGCTCCCAGCCGGCAGCGCCCAGGCTTGCGCCAGTACACCAGATTGGTCCGCAGTCGCGTCGCCAATCTCCTCACACACCATGCGCTCCACTCGTTCGCACCGACGCGCTTACCGTTACTTGGCAGAAAGCCGATCGTTACAAGCGCTCCGCTCCAACCTCCTCAAGCCATACCCCGTGGCCAAATCCCCATAGCGCCTGCGGCACCGCCGCTGCACCATTGCCCGCGATTTCGTGCCTTGGCGCTTTTCGGCCGCCGGCCGCCAGAGCGCGTGGAGAGGTTCGTCATTGCCGGCAGCCGAAAACCTGCACAAACCCGGAAGTGGCCTTGCTCATTCGATTACCCCGTCGGCGCGGCCGAGCAGCGTCGGCGGCACGGTGAGGCCGAGATCTTTTGCGGTCTTGAG
>DASRXO010000781.1:0-3100 GCA_035654095.1 Telluria sp. | reverse complement strand
ACCGCCTCGAGGATGCCGTTCAGCGGCGCGCCGCGCGCCAGCAGCTCGAGCACGTGGCGGTGCGAGCGCTCGCGCTGCTCGATCTGTTTGCGCTCGGTGATGTCGCGGAACGACCATAGGCGCGCGTTTTCCGTCCCCAGCCGCACGGCGCGCGTGAACTGTTCGAAGAAGCGGCCATCCTTCAGGCGCAGCAGGTCGCGGTGCTCTTCGTCGTCGCGGTACTGCAAGGAGCGGCTGTACAGGAAGGGCGCCGGGTGCATCAGCTGCGCCAGCATGTGGGCGATCAGGGCCTGGTCGTCGCCCGACATGTCGAGTCCCGCCGGCACGCTCCACAATTCGCGGAAGCGCTGGTTCGACGCCAGCACGCGGTTGCCGCCGTTGTCGACCAGGATGCCGTCGATGGTCGAGTCCAGGATGCTGCGCAACATGGCCTGGGCACGGTGCGCCGAATCGGCCAGCGACGCCAGCCGCTTCTGGCCGGACTCCAGTTCGCGCGTGAGCTGGCGCGCCTTGTGCAGCGCGCCGCGCGCCGCCACGCTGCTGCGCGCCAGCAGCCAGGTCAGCACCGTCAGGATCGCGCTGGCGGCCAGGCCGGTGACCAGGATCACGCGCGGCTTTTCGGTTTGCAGGCGCGCCTCGAAGCCGGGCAGCGCGCCGATCGCCAGCGTCCAGCGATGGCCGGCGATGCTGATGCGCTGCTCGGTGCGCAGCACCACCGGCGTATGCGGCACGCGCTCGGTCCCGCTCAGCATGCGCGCGGCATCGGCCACCGTGCTGCCGTCGTAGATTTCGATATCGAGATCGTCCGCGCGGTCGCCGCCCAGTCCCGCGATCAGGTCGCCCACGCGGAACGGCGCGTACATCCAGCCGACGATCGCCTTGCGGCGCTGCTCGACGCTCAGGTGCGGCGCGCCGTTGCGGTACACCGGCAGCACCACCAGGAAGCCGGCCGGCATCCCCTTGCCCGCATCCTGCACCAGCGTGAGCGGGGCCGACATCGCGGCCTGGCCCGAGTCGCGCGCCTGCTCCAGCGTGGCGCGCCGCGCCGCGTGCTGCCAGGCGTCGAAGCCGAAGGCCAGCAGGTTGCTGCCGCTGAAGGGTTCGAGGTAGATCACCGGCGCGTACATATCGCGCGCACCCTCGGGATGGATGGCGTAGCGCGGATAGCCCTGGCGCCGGATGCGCGCCTCATGCGCGGCGCGCGCCTCGCCGCCCACCCTTTCCATGTAGCCGATCCCCTGGATGCCGGGGAACTGGGACTCGAGGTCCTGCGCATGGAAGTAGGCGCTGAAGTCCTCGCGCGAGACGCCGTCCGAGCTGGCGAACAAGCCCTGCACGCCGCGCAGGATCTGGATGTAGTTGGCCATGCGCAGCGCGAGGTTGTTCATCACCTCGCGCGCACGGAAATCGAAATCGGCCTGCACCTCCTGGGCCGCGTCGCGCTGGGCGCCGCGCCACTGCTGCCAGGTCAGCCCGAGGCACAGCGCCAGCACCAGCCCGGCCAGCATGGTCGGTCCCAGCCAGCCGGTGCGGCTAGCCCCTGGCGCGGTGTGGCGGGCGACTGCGTTCTCCATACGGCGGCTCCGTGGCGGCGCCCAGAACGGGCGCGGTCAGAACCGATAGTACGTTACCGTTGGAAGGGATGCAACGCCGTGTTGTTCAAATGCCTTCGACCAGGCGCATCGCGAACACGATCGGCAGGCCGGAGGCGATCACGCGGCGCGCCGCGGCACCATGGTCGTAGGGGATGCGAAAGTAACTGATGGTGCGCGCCGCGTCGTCGTAGATGGCGTAGCAGGCGGCGCAATTGCCGTCGCGCGGCTGGCCGACCGAGCCCGGAATCACCAGGTACTGGTGCTGCGGCTGGACCGAGATCTGCGCGTTCGGTTGCGGCACGTGAGCGCCCATGCGGCCGTCGTCGGCGCGCCGGTACAGCGCCGGCGCGTGCACGTGGCCGGAGAACACGAGGCGGCTGCGGGTCGCGCGCAGGCTGCGTTCGGCCTCTTCGACGCCGTTCACGTATTCCCATTTGACCGGCTCGTGCGCGCTGGCGTGCACGAACAGCTGGTTGCCGCGCTCCTGCACCAGCGGCAGCGCGGCCAGGAACGCCAGCTGCGCGGGATTCAGCTGGCCGCGGGTCCATTCGATCACCTCGCGCGCCTCGGCATGCATTTGCGGCCGCGCGGGACGGATCACCGAGTAGTCGTGATTGCCCTGCACCGCCACCGCGCCGCGCGCCACGTATTCCATCACGGTGTCGACCACCCACGCCGGGTCGGCGCCGTAGCCGACGAAGTCGCCGGTGAAGGCGTAGCTGTCGGCCCCCTGCTGTTCGGCGTGCGCGAGGCAGGCTTCGACCGCCTCGCGGTTGGCGTGCAGGTCGGTCAGGAGGGCGAGACGCATCGAGCGGGTCCGCGCGTCAGCCGGCGGCGAATTGCGCGTAACCGCGCGCGCGCAGTTCGCAGGCCGGGCAGCCGCCGCAGCCATAGCCCCAGGGGTGCAGCGCGCCGCGCTCGCCGAGGTAGCAGGTGTGGGTCTCGGCGCGGATCAGGTCCACCAGCGCCATGCCGCCGGTGTCGCGCGCCAGTTCCCAGGTCTGTTTCTTATCGATCCACATCAGCGGCGTTTCGACCTTCAGGCGCGTGGCCATGCCGAGGTTGAGCGCGACCTGCAGCGCCTTCATGGTGTCGTCGCGGCAGTCGGGATAGCCGGAGAAGTCGGTCTCGCACATGCCGCCCACCAGCACGTTCAGGCCGCGCCGGTAGGCCACGGTGGCGGCCACCGTCATGAACAGCAGGTTGCGGCCGGGGACGAAGGTGTTCGGCAGGCCGTTTTCCTGCATCGCGATTTCGACGTTGCTGGTCAGCGCGGTGTCGGAGATCTTCGCGATCAGCGACAGGTCGATCATGTGGTCTTCGCCGAGGCGCGCGTCCCACTCGGGCGACAATGCGCGCAGCCCGGCCAGCAGGGTCGGCCGCACCGTCAGTTCGATCGCGTGACGCTGGCCGTAGTCGAAGCCGATGGTCTCGACCCGGGCAAAGCGCGCCAGCGCCCAGGCCAGGCACACGGTGGAATCCTGCCCGCCGGAAAACAGGACCAG
>DASRXO010000780.1:0-3206 GCA_035654095.1 Telluria sp. | reverse complement strand
CGAGCACAAGTCGGTGCTCGACACCGTGCGCGAGCTCGAACGGGTCGGCTTCGAGGCGACTTATCTCGAGCCGCAGGACAACGGCCTGATCACCGTCGCCCAACTCGAGGCGGCGATCCGTCCGGACACCATCCTGGTCTCGGTCATGCTGGTCAATAACGAGATCGGCGTGATCCAGCCGATCGACGAGATCGGCGCGCTGTGCCGGTCCAAAGGCGTGATCTTCCATTGCGACGCCGCGCAGGCGACCGGCAAGGTCCACATCGACCTCGAGAAATCGAAGGTCGACCTGATGACCTTCACCGCCCACAAGACCTACGGCCCGAAAGGCGTGGGCGCGCTGTACGTGCGGCGTAAACCGCGCGTGCGGCTGGAAGCGCAGATGCACGGCGGCGGCCACGAGCGCGGCCTGCGCTCGGGCACCTTGCCGACCCACCAGATCGTCGGCATGGGCGAAGCCTTCCGCATCGCCAAGGAAGAAATGGACAGCGAGATCGTCCGCATCAAGGGCCTGCGCGACCGCCTGGCCAAGGGCCTGCAGGAGATCGAAGAAGTCTACGTCAACGGCGACATGGAGCACCGCGTGCCGCACAACCTCAACGTCAGCTTCAACTACGTCGAGGGCGAGTCCTTGATCATGGCGATCAAGGAGATCGCCGTGTCGTCCGGTTCGGCTTGCACCTCGGCCAGCCTGGAACCATCTTACGTGCTGCGCGCCCTGGGCCGCAGCGACGAGCTGGCGCACAGCTCGATCCGCTTTACCATCGGCCGTTTCTCGACCGAGGCGGACATCGATTTCGCGATCGAACTGCTGAAATCGAAGGTCCACAAATTGCGCGAACTGTCGCCGCTGTGGGACATGTTCAAGGAAGGGATCGACATCAGTTCGATCCAATGGGCAGCCCACTAATCGTACTGAATTTTTAGGAGCATCAAAATGGCATACTCGGACAAAGTGTTGGATCACTATGAAAATCCACGGAACGTCGGCGCCTTCGACAAGGGCGACGCGACGATCGGCACCGGCATGGTCGGCGCGCCGGCCTGCGGCGACGTGATGAAGCTGCAAATCAAGGTCGGCGCCGATGGCCTGATCGAGGACGCGAAATTCAAGACCTATGGCTGCGGTTCGGCCATCGCCTCGAGCTCGCTGGTGACCGAATGGGTCAAGGGCAAGACGCTGGACCAGGCGCTGTCGATCAAGAACACCCACATCGCCGAAGAACTGGCGCTGCCGCCGGTCAAGATCCACTGCTCGATCCTGGCCGAAGACGCGATCAAGGCCGCCGTCCTCGACTACAAGACCAAGCACCCGGCCGCCGCCTGAGCGGGGAGAGTTTCACATGGCAATCACACTGACCGAAAAAGCAGCCAAGCACATCAACCGCTACATCGAACGGCGCGGCAAGGGTGTGGGCTTGCGTTTTGGGGTGCGCACGACGGGCTGTTCGGGCCTGGCGTACAAGCTGGAGTACGTCGATGAAGCCGCGGCCGAAGACCAGGTCTTCGAGTCGCATGGGGTGAAGGTGTTCGTGGACCCGAAGAGCCTGCCCTACATCGACGGCACCGAGCTCGACTTCACGCGCGAGGGCCTGAACGAAGGCTTCCGCTTCAACAATCCGCACGTCAAGGACGAGTGTGGTTGCGGCGAAAGCTTCCGCATCTGACGATGCAAGACCACTTCGACCTGTTCCAGCTGCCGGCCACCTTCACGCTCGACCTGGGTGCGCTCGACGCCGCCTACCGCGAGGTGCAGGGCCGGGTCCATCCCGATCGCTTCGTCAACGCCACCGACGCCGAGAAGCGCGTCGCGATGCAGTGGGCCACGCGCGCGAACGAGGCTTACCAGACGCTGAAGAATCCGCAGAAGCGCGCCCAGTATTTGTGCGAGCAGAACGGCGTGGACTTGCAGACGGAATCGAACACCGCGATGCCGATGGCCTTCCTGATGCAGCAGATGGAGTGGCGCGAGGCGTTGGGCGAGGCGAGGGCGGCCAAGGACCTGGACGCACTGGAACAGCTGGACGCCGAGCTCAAGCGCGAGAACCAGGCGCGCTTGCTGCAGATCGGCCGACAGCTTGACGCGGGCGACTATCGGGAAGCGGCGCAGGGTGTCAGGGCCTTGATGTTTTTAGAAAAATTCGGCGAAGAAGTCCACCGCGCCTTCGAGGCGCTGGAGAATTAATTAGGGTCAGAGTTTTTTTTCGGCGGCGGGTTATCGCCGAAAATTACTCTGACCCTAATTAATTCGGACCGAAGTCCGCGACCTAAACCCGCTTTAATTGGGGTCAGAGTTTGTTCGCCATAAACCCCGGCGAAAAAAAACTCCGACCCCAATTAAAGCTAGCGTCAGCGATGGCGCAGACAAAAATAAAATCAGGTATCACATGGCACTTTTGCAAATCTCCGAACCCGGCATGTCGACCGCCCCGCACCAGCACCGGCTGGCGGTCGGCATCGATCTGGGCACCACCAACTCGCTGGTGGCCACCGTCCGCAGCGGCATCCCCGAGGTGCTCAGCGACGAAGAGGGCCGCCCGCTGCTGCCGTCGATCGTGCGCTACCTGCCCAACGGCCACGCCAACATCGGCTACAAGGCCCAGGCCCACCAGACCACTGATCCGAAGAACACCATCGTCTCGGTCAAGCGCTTCATGGGCCGCGGCCTGGCCGATATCGCCTACGCCGAAAACCTGCCCTACGATTTCCAGGACGGTGGCCGCGAAGGCGCTCACGGCATGGTGCAGCTGAAGACCGTGGCCGGCGTCAAAAGCCCGGTCGAAGTCTCGGCCCAGATCCTGGCCACGCTGCGCCAGCGCGCCGAGGATTCGCTCGGCGATGAGCTGGTCGGCGCCGTCATCACCGTGCCCGCCTACTTCGACGACGCCCAGCGCCAGGCCACCAAGGACGCGGCCCAGCTGGCCGGCCTGAACGTGCTGCGCCTGCTCAGCGAGCCGACCGCCGCCGCCATCGCCTACGGCCTCGATCACGGCTCGGAAGGCATCTACGCGGTCTACGACCTCGGTGGCGGCACCTTCGACATCTCGATCCTCAAACTGAGCAAGGGCGTGTTCGAGGTGCTGTCCACCGGCGGCGACTCGGCCCTCGGCGGCGACGATTTCGACCACCGCCTGTTCTGCTGGATCTGCGAACAGGCCAAGCTGGCCCCGCTGTCGCACGAAGACACCGCGACCCTGATGGTCAAG
>DASRXO010000779.1:0-2091 GCA_035654095.1 Telluria sp. | reverse complement strand
GGCGGCGGGCCGGCCACGCGCCTGACGAGTTGGGAACTGGAACCGACCGCGCCGGTATGGTCGCCCGACGGCCAGACCATCGCCTTCCAGAACTACGCGCCGGAAGGCAATTACCACATCTGGACCATCGCGCCGAACGGGCGCAAGCTCGCCGAAATCACCACCGGCCCCTACGACGACCGCGAGCCGGCCTGGCTGCCCGACGGCAGCGGCTTGGTGTTCTCGTCGGACCGCGGCAACGACGGCCAGTACAAGATCTGGCGCGTGGCGCTGGCCAGCAAGGCGCTGGCGCAACTGACCAGCGGCAGCGGCGCCGAGAGCAATCCGGTGGTCTCGCCGGACGGCAAGCGGCTCGCCTATGCCGACAGCCTCAGCGGCAACGTGTACACGCTCGCGCTGGGCGGCGCGGCCGCGCCGGTGCTGGTCGCGCCCGGCACCGCGCCGGCCTGGACCCCGGACGGCGCCACGCTGGTGTACCAGGACGCCGCGCGTCAGCTGGTGCTGAACGGCGCCGCGATCACCGCCAATGAAGACCTGTTTCCGTTCCCGGTGCGCTACCTGCCGGACGGACGCTTCCTGTACACCGCGGACGGCAAGATCCGCCTGCGCAATGCGGCCGGGGCAGGGCGCACCGACATCCCGTTCAGCGCCGTGATCGCCTTGCGGCGGCCGGTGATCGCCAAGCCCAAGGACCGCGGCTTCGACAACTACGGGCCGCGCGCGGTGATGGGCATCAGCGCGCCGGCCATGTCGCCGGACGGCAAGAGCATCGCCTTCGTCGCGCTGAACGACGTGTGGGTGATGACGATCGGCCAGGCGCCGCAGCGGCTGACCGACGACACCGACCGCGACGGCAATCCGCAATGGACGCCGGACGGCAGCACAGTCTATTTCTCGTCCGAGCGCGGCAATGCCGGCCAGCTGGCGATCGACCAGGTGGTGGTGGCGACCGGCGTGCGCACGCGGCTGGCTGCGCTGGCGGGACGCTCGATGGTCACGCCCAAGATGTCGCCGGCCGGCGACCGCATCGCCTACACCACCTTGTCGGGCCAGCTCGAGATCTGGACCATCGCGAGCCGTAGCGCCGAAGTGATCCTGCCTTCGCTCAGCACCCAGGTGAGCACGCCGTCGTGGACGCCGGACGGCCGGCGCATCGTGCTGGTCGACAATGAGCGCATCAACAACCGTTTCCGCGAGGGCTACAACAAGCTGCGCGTGATCGACCTCGCCAGCCGCACTGCGCGCCTGTATGCGGTGGCGCCGGCGCCGCGCCAGATCTCGGAGCGCGACGAGGGCGCGGCCGTGCTGTCGCCGGACGGCAGCCGGGTCGCCTTCATCATGGACTCGCTGCTGCATGTGATGCCGGTGAATGCCGACGTGTCGCCGGCCGGCCCGGCGGTCGCGATCACCAGCGAGGCGGCCGACTTGCCGAGCTGGGCGGGCGACTCGCGCACCATCCTGTACAAGGCCGCCAACAAGCTCAAGACCGTGCAGCTCGACAGCGGCGCGTCGGCCGAGATTCCCGTCAGCCTGCAATGGCGCCAGGCGGTGCCGGCCGGGACTACGCTGGTGCACGCCGGCGCGTTGTGGGACGGACTCCATCCCGCGCTGCAGCTCGACGTCGACATCCTCCTCAGCGGCAACCGGATCGCCTCGATCCAGCCGCACCGGGCCGGATCGGAAAACAGCGCGACCCGCTTCATCGACGCCAGCGGGCTGACCGTGATGCCGGGCCTGATCGATCCGCACGTGCATCCGCTGACCTTGTACCAGGGCGGGCAATTCGGCCAGATCGCGGCACTGATGCTGTCGTACGGGCTGACCTCCACCCAATCGGTGGCCGGGCCGTTGCACCAGAGCGTTGAGATGCGCGAGGCGCTGGAGGCGGGGCGGCTGATCGGGCCGCGCCTGTTCATGTCGCCGCCGCTGTGGGAAGGCAACCGCCTGTTCTACAGCTTCGCGCGCAGCTTGCGCACGCCCGAGGTGGCCGACCTCGAGATCGCCAAGGCCAAGGTGATGGGTGCCGACTTCCTCAAATCGTATGTGCGGGCGCCGATTCCCATCATGGCGCGCATCGCGCAGGGCGCGCTC
>DASRXO010000778.1:0-2563 GCA_035654095.1 Telluria sp. | reverse complement strand
CGAGGCCCAGCTTGTAGCCGCCGCTGTCGTCGTGGAACTGCGAATCGACCTTGGAGCTGATGGTGGTCTGGTTGCCCATCTGGGTCGGCGTCTTCGAGATGTAGTTGATGATGCCGCCGGCCGCGCCCACGCCTTCGGACGCCGACGGGCCGTTGATCACCTCGATGCGGCCGACCACGCCGAGGTCGGTGAACGAGCCCGAACGGTTGGTCTCGCGCAGCGGCGAGGTTTGCGGGATGCCGTCGAACAGGCGCAGCGCGATGCGCCCGCGCAGCGTTTCGCCGGTGTTGCTCATGGCCTGGGTCGATTCGGCATAACCGGGCACCACGCGCGCCAGCACGGCGGTCGCGTCTTCCGAGATCGCCAGCGAGTTGGCCACTTCGGCGGCGCTGATCACGTTCACCGCGCCGGGAATCTTGTCGACCGCCTTGGCGGTGCGGGTGCCGGTGACGATCACCTGGTTTTCGCGCGGGGCGTCGGCGTCGGCGGCCGGCGCGGCCTGTTGGGCCAGGGCCGAGGAGCCGGCGCCGGCAAGCAGCAGTGCGCCGATGGCCGCTGCGATGGGGGTAAGTTTGATTGTCTCGGTTTTCATATATTTTTTTAGGTAGTGAGGTGAACAGGATCGCCTTGAAGCAGGCACGCAGGCAAGCTCGGAGTCAGAGTTCGTTCGTCATGGGACCCCTCGCCTTTGGCAAATGAGCATGAATTGCAACAATTCGGCGCGGGTCGGGATCGAGGTCTGCGCGCCCATCTTGGTCACCGCGAAGGCCGCGGCGTGCTGCGCCTCGACGATCGCCTGGTCGATGTCCAGGCCGCGCGCCATGCCGACCGTGAAGGCGCCGACGAAGGTGTCGCCGGCGGCGGTGGTGTCGACCGCGTCCACCTTGACCGCCGGGATGAAGCGTTCGTGGTCGGGCGCCACCACCAGCACGCCCTGCTCGCCCATGGTCAGCAGCACCGCGCCGGCGCCGCGCTCGCGCAGGGCCAGTGCGGCGCGGGTGGCGCCGTGGGTGTCGTGCACCGCGATGCCGCTCAGCTGCGCGGCCTCGGTTTCGTTGACGATCAGGTAGTCGACGCAGGCCAGCAATTCGTCGCTGAGCGGCTGGGCCGGCGCCGGGTTGAACACCACCTGGACGTCGTGCGCGCGGGCCAGCGCGATCGCGCGCTCCACGCTGGCGATCGGCGTTTCGAGCTGGCAGACCAGGAAGGCGGCCGCGCCGATGGCGGCGGCGGCCGCATCGACCTGCGCCACCGACAGCAACTGGTTGGCGCCGGCCGCGAGCACGATGCTGTTGCCGCCGGCGGCGTCGACGAAGATCCCCGCCACGCCGGACGCGGCGCCGGGGGCGGTGACCACGTGCTCGATCGCGATGCCTTCGGCGGCCAGGCCCTGCAGCGCGAGGCGGCCGAAGCTGTCGTCGCCGACCGCGCCGATGAAGCTGACTTGGGCGCCCTGGCGCGCGGCCGCCACCGCCTGGTTCGCACCCTTGCCGCCGGGAACTTGCTGGAAGCCGTCGCCCGTGATGGTTTCGCCCAGCACCGGCATGCGCGGGGTGCGGAACACGAGGTCCATATTGATGCTGCCCATTACCGTGATGCGTGGAGTCGTCATTGCCTTGCTTCTCTTTTCAGCGATACGCGCAATCGATTGCGCAAACGATTGCCATTGGACTCCGGGCGCTCGATTAAGTCAACAGGAAAAATGTAGGCATGACCTCGCGCAGGGCTGCGCGAGGCCGGATTCTTCTATGAGAGAGGGAGGAACGGCCGCGTTGCTTTGTTGCCATGCAGCATGCGCTGCGGCGGTCTCAGAGCAGCGGCGCGGTCGATTGGCGCACCACCAGATCGGTCTGCAACAGCTCGCGCCGCAGCGGCAGGTGGCCGCCCATGATGCGGTCGATCAGCACGTTGGTGATCAGCTGGCCCATCGCATACTTGGGCTGGGCCATGGTGGTCAGGCGCGGCGTCGAATACGAGGCCAGCGCGATGTCGTCGTAGCCGATCACCGACAGTTCGTCGGGAATCCGGATGCGCGCCTCGCTGGCGGCGCAAATGCCGCCGATCGCCATCAGGTCGTTGCTGGCGAAGATCGCGGTCGGCCGCTTCTTCAGCGCCAGCAGCTGCTGGAAGGCGAGGAAGCCGCCCTGGCTGGTGAAGTCGCTGCGCACCAGGTAGTCGAGCCGGAACTTCTGGCCGGCTTCCTTCAGCGCGCGCAGGTAGCCGACCACCCGGTCGCGGCTGGGCGGCAGGTCGATCGGCCCGGACACGCAGGCGATCTCGCGGTGGCCCAGCTCGAGCAGGTATTTGGTGGCCAGGTAGCCGCCCTTCTCGTGGTCGGCCTCGATGAAGTCGGCCTCGACCCCGGCCACCTCGCGGTCGACCAGCACGATCGGCACCGCCTGCTCGCGCAGCAGCAGGGCCAGCTCGTCGTCGGCGCCGCTGGCCACCAGGATCAGGCCGTCGATGCGCTTTTCCATCAGCACCCGCAGGTAGGCCGCCTGCTTCTTCGGATCGTCGTAGGCGTTGCACAAGATGATGTTGTAGCCGACCTTGAAGGCGGTGT
>DASRXO010000777.1:0-2192 GCA_035654095.1 Telluria sp. | reverse complement strand
GTTCTTGCGGTTGGCCTTTGGCGGAATCACCGGATCGATCCCGCGTTCGGTGAGTGTGTCGATCAGCGGATCGGCGTCGTAGGCCTTGTCACCGATCAGGGCTTGCGGATCGGCTTCGTCAAGCAGCGGTTGTGCGCACGTCAGATCGTGGGCCTGGCCCGGCGTGAGCATCACCTCGACCGGATTGCCGAGCGCATCGACAAGGACGTGAATCTTGGTGGTCAGTCCGCCGCGGGATCGGCCGATCGCTTGCGCGCCGTTTTTTTTCGCGCCCCGGCGCTGTGCTGGTGAGCGCGCACGATGGTGGCGTCGATCATCATGTATTCGTTGTCGTGATCGCTCGCCAACATCTTGAAAATGCGCTCGAAAACGCCGCTCTTTGCCCACCGGCCGAAACGCTGATGGACAATCTTCCAATCCCCGAAGCGCTCGGGAAGATCCCGCCAGGGAATCCCGGCTCGATATCTGTACAGAACGGCTTCGACGAACAGTCGATTGTCCGCCGCCGTGCCTCCCACATGGCCTTCGCGACCCGGAAGAAAATCCTTGATCCGATCCCATTGATCGTCGCGTAATGCATAGCGCCGCATCGGTCGGCCCCTCCTAAAGGCCGACCGCCCATGAATCACTCAATTGCTGATTTGGGAATCCCCTAACTGAAGACAGGCCCTAGCATTACAGTTGCTTTGATTTGAAGTGAGCGCGTTGAGCGGCAGCTTGGTGAGCTCTACGCCAGCAAGACCATGCGATGATGTGTGCGGGTTGTATACGCTTTCGAGCGAGTCTGGTGGCAATGCGGCGGATTTCCTGGATTGACCAACGGATCAGTGGCGGCGTGGTAATGTTTTGACTTTTGCCGGGGGGCGTCGTTTTGTTTTTTTGAGCGGTGGCGGGTTAGCGCGATGCCGGATCGCGGCCATCATGGCGAAGGCGAGCATCACCAGGGAGACGTGACGGTGCCAGCCATGCCAGGATCTGCTCTCGTTGTGATCGAGCCCGAACTCGTTTTTCGCGGTTTCAAAGCTGTCCTCGATCGCCCATCGATGGCCTTCGACCGCGACCAGCGTTTCAATTGATGTTCCCGCTGGGCACCAGGTGGTGAAGAAGGCGAGGTCACCATCGGCGATGCGACGACGGATCAGTAGACCGCGTGTCCACAAACCGTCATTTGCACTGTTGAACTGCTCGGCCTCGAGATCGGCCAATTCGAGATAACACCAATCGTGTAGCCGCGGCCCCTTGGTTCCGGCTCCCGCCGACAGGCGCTTCCAGTCGGATGAGCGCCGCGTCCGGGCGATGTCTGCGGCCGTACCGGCGACCGGCGGTCGTTTGCCCCAGGATCGAAACACATGAGCGCTGCTGACCCCCAGCACGTAGCCTTTGCCTGCCCGACGTAGTTGCTGTTCGATGTCGCCAACACCGTAGACCGTATCACCGGCAACCCACTTGAATGGTACAGACGCGGCTATCGCGCGTGCGATCATCCTCGTCGCAAGCTTTGGTTTGGTCGCAAAGCCGACATCGGCAGGCACGTATGCGGCTTCCAGATGATCCGGGTCGGCGGTCCATTCCTTCGGAAGATACAGCGCGCGGTCGATGAACGCATGACCATGGCGCGAAACGTAGGTAGCGAAGACTCCGATCTGGCAGTTCGTAATCTTGCCTGCCGAACCCGTGTATTGCCGCGCCACTCCGCACGACGCTTTGCCCTGTTTGAGAAAGCCGGTCTCGTCGATCACCAGCACTGCATCGTCATCCGCCAAATGTTCGATGACATAGTCGCGCACGATATCGCGCAGGGCATCAGCGTCCCAATCCCCACGCCCCAGAATTGCTTGCTGCCGCCATGGCCCAGGATCGCCAGCCGCCTCCGCCCGCTTCCAACCGGTCTTGCGCTGCTCATCTCCGAGCAGACCTTCCAGGAACAGGCCCGCATTCGTCGCCACACGCTCTTGCGTGAACAACGGACGTATCCGTTTCTTGATCTCTCGAAGCGACGCCGCCCACAACGCAAGCGTCTCCTCAATCGACGATGCCCGCGTCCACGATCTTCGAATCATGGTTGCCCATGGATTCAGAAGCCCGCAAAAAGCGCAACTGTAATGCTAGACAGTTCGCCGAAGAAGAGCCGCTGATAGCTCTAACGCTTGCGCGGCTGAAAATCCTGGTCAGGGAAGCTCGATGCGCTTGGC
>DASRXO010000776.1:0-12628 GCA_035654095.1 Telluria sp. | reverse complement strand
CCGTACAACATCTCGAGCCCGCTGCTGTTCCACCTCGCCGAGTTCGCGCATCTGGTCGAAGACCAGCACTTCATGCTGCAAAAGGAAGTGGTCGAGCGCATGGTGGCCGAGCCCGGCAGCAAGGTCTACGGCCGGCTGTCGGTGATGCTGCAATGGCGCTACGACATGGCCTTGCTGTTCATCGTCCCGCCCACCGCCTTCGACCCGCCGCCGCAGGTCGAGTCGGCGATCGTGCGCATGGTGCCGACCCGGCGCCCGCTGGCCTGCGATGGGCCGACGCTCGAAGCAGTGGTGCTGAAGGCCTTCTCGCAGCGCCGCAAGGTGATCCGCAACTGCCTGGCCGGGATGTTCACGGAAGACCAGATCGCGGCCGCCGGCATCGATCCGGGCAACCGTCCGGAAACGGTGGGGCTGGCGCAGTACGTCGCGCTGGCCAATCTGAAGCGCGCGGCCGCTTAGCGCGGCGCGGCGTGGCGCTCGGCCAGCATGGCCTGGGCGGCCTGGCGCGCCGCGGCGCTGGCCTCGGCTTCGCTGGCGAACACCTGCTCGACCGCTACCCGCTGGGTCGGCACGATGCTGTTGCGGTGCATCGGGTTAGGCGAGGGGCCGTAGATCGTCACATACGCGCCCCAGCCCTCAACGTCGGTCATTTTCACGCCTTCGTACTCGATCTCGTAGTCGCCGATGTGTTCGGTTGGCATGCGTCCTCCCTCTGTTGGGCGATAGCGCTATGATGCCAGTATTGGCGGGAAAGCGCCGTTCGCTGGAGAAAATGCAATGCCGATACTCGAATATACGCGCTCGCAGGGCCAACGCCTGACCTACCTGATCGCCTACGATGCCGGCGAATATTTCATCGAGCGCGACGGCGTCATGAAAAAAGCCATGCCCGATGCCCAGCTGGCAGGCGTCGCGGCGGACGAGGCCACGGCCGCGCTGATGCTGCGCATGGCGGTGGCCGACATCGAAGCCCTGCTCGGCATGGACGAATAGCCCGCCTGCGCTACCACATCAGGTCGTCCGGGATTTGGAAGGCGGCATACGGATCGTCCGCATCGACCTCGGTGCTGGCCTTGTTCACCCGCACGACGAGCGAGGCGTCGCGCTCGGCGATCTTGTCGGCGATAACCCTGGGCAGCAATTCGGTGGCGCCGCCCACGCAGACGATCACCAGGCGTCCGGCCATCAAATGCGCCTGCACGGCGGCCGACACATACAGCCGTTCGATCTTGTTGTCGTGCGTAAAATTGTAGGCGATATCGCCGGAGCCCTTGCTCTGGCGATTTTGCTGCACCATCTGGGCGATTTGCGCCGCGATCGCCTTGTGGGCGGCGGCCGCATCGCGCTGGGCGTTCAGTTCGCGCGCCCGCTCGGCATTCTTGCGCTGGGTGTCGAGTGCCGCCAGGCGCGCTTCGTCGACGCTCTGCGTGCCGGTCCGGCGCTCGGCCTTCTTCTGCTTGCTCTTGTCCTGATTGGCCAGTTTGACTTTGTTCTTGTCGACCAGTCCGGCTTTCAACAACTGCTCTTGCAAGGAGACCATGGGTGCTACTCCGTGAATAGGGGGCGTCGGCCAAGCCAGGGCGCGGCCACATGGAAAAACGCCAGCATAGCAACTCTAGGGGGCGCGACGCTTGACGAGTATGCCAATTCGTTTTGAATACAAGAAGTTGGCGCTCAACGAGTGCCACGTGGCTCGATAGAAGATAAATTTGACCGGCTTCCGTCGAGTGGTAAAACGACTAGGACAGCGAAGGCTGCATTGTACGCTAGCACGAGTTTTGCGGCCGGTTCACACCGCTGATGCATACGGCGTGCGGCCACAAGTTTGCCCTTGGCCACGCAGTTCGGCGCCACGCCGCCCGCCATCACCAGGTTCGCCTCGCGCGTGATTGAGTTTGTCGTGCGCCAGCCATTAGCTCAAGGTCGTGCATGACCGATCATGGTGGCCAGGCAAAAACGCAACACTTCTCGGCCATTCGGGGCGGCATGGAAATTTGTGTTGCGCTCCACGGGTCGTCGGATGCAATGTCAAGCGTTCCCACATATGCGCAACCAGAATGCTGCCCTCCGCCCGTTGGTGACCCGACAATGAAAAATGCCGTTCAGGTCTTAACTGAACGGCATATGCGCCAAGCTGCGCTATCTCGAGCGATGCGGCAAGGTTGCAACGCTATCGGGTGGATTCACGCCTTACGACTGCGCATCACGCAAAGTCCTGCCAGCGCCAAGCCAATCAGCGCAATGCTGGCTGGTTCGGGGATGGCGCTTGCTGTCACCGTGCCGGTCCAGGATTCGTTAGACAGTGTACCGCCACCAATTAGAATCGCTTGCATCGCAGCGGTCGATGTATTGTTGTACTGGGCGGTGAAGACCGCATCAAACCTGGTGCGATCTTCGCCTGGATCGCAGAAAGCGTTGCCGCCGGCATCGCAAACAAAACCCGATACCGCCATGCTAGCCAAAACGTTGCCGCCTACTTCGGTCAGTAAAATTGGCAAGAAAGAAGAGGTACCAGGCGACAACAACATGCCGTCAAATTGCCAGCCCGGTTGGGCAGCGAAAGAGAGAAAGTTCTGAATCAAGGATGGAACATTAACTGGGAAAAAGTTTCCGCCCGCTGGATTGGTGCTGATGTCCCGGATCTGGCCGCCGCTAACGCCGCTGAACGCAGGTCCAGCAAACGATCCCGTATTGCCCGCGCCAGTGGTAGTGAAACTACCGTAGGTTGTGGCCGGGTTGAAGCCGGGATTAAACGGTAAACTCCAGTCGATTTGTTCGAACGAGAGGTGGACTGGGTCGAAACTCAGATGGGCTGTGCCAAGAATGGGGGTGGCGCTGGCTGGCGCCATCGTTGCGGCGACGATACTGCCCGCGATCAGCGCTTTGGCCAGTATAGAGAGTCGTTTCATATTCATCCTGAAATTTGAAAGGAAATATTGCGGGACGATTTCACCCGGAGCTTTCCCCTTAAGCACTTACCGTGCCAGCCACAACCACGTCGCAAGATAATTATTACAAATCATATGCTTAGCTCGCCAAGACGTGTTTTTCAGTAAGCGAAACACAGTGGCTTCCTGCTTCACTGTAAGTTTCTTCGACGGGCAAATGCAACTGGTCGCGATTATTTGCCTGTCTCCCCCTGTGTCAGGATAGTTGTCACCTCATCTAATTTAATAGAGTCACACCAGATGGGACTGTAAGTATCACGTTAGTAAGCGATCAGCCGCCGGCGTCCGTACGCCGTCCACCAAGGTCATGCAAATCGGACCGCAACGGGTTGGCGGCGAACATCGGCTTCCAGATGCGCGGCGTGAGCTGATGCTTCGCTGGACGGTTGACAAAAGGCAAATAGATTTGCTATATTGCTATTTTTAATGCCTCTACGGATGATTTCCCATGAAGACACTGCCACTCTTTGCTTTTGTTGCCCTGACCGCGGTCGCCGCCGGAGCGGTCGCCTCTCCTATCGTGGCAGGCTTCAACCAGTCTTCGCTGGGCCGCATCGACGATGGGTATGCGTTCGTAGCCTTGCCCACCGGCTTCACTGCTGACCTTACGGGCTACACCTATTCGTCTTTGTACGTGAACAACAACGGCTCGGTATCCTTCGGTTCGCAGGTGGGCAACTACGAGCCGCTGAGTTTTGCCTCCAACAACTATGGTGCAACTTTCTTCGCGCCGTTGCTTGCTGACGTCGACACCCGCGTCGCGCCCTCGGGCGTGGTGAGCTACGGTTTTGGACAATACGACGGTCACGCGGCTTTCGGCGTGAACTGGCCCGGGGTCGGCTATTATAACGAGCACACCGACAAGCTCGACAGCTTTCAATTGATACTGGTGGACCGTGCCGACACGGGCGTAGGCAACGTCGACATCTACTACAATTACGGCGCCATCAAGTGGGATAAGGGGGACGTCAGTTCGACCAGCGCGCGGGCCGGCTATAGCCAGCTTGGCAATTTGCCCGACTATGAATTTGCCGGTTCCGGCCAGTCCGGCCAACTGCTCGACGGCGGCATCCATTCGCTGTCCGCGGGCAGCAATATCGGTGTCGCAGGCAGTTATGAGTTCAGTGCCCGCAACGGCGTGATCACTGCCGGCTTGCCGCCGTCGCCAAGCGGCGAAGTGCCGCTGCCTGGCTCGCTGTCCCTGTTCGGTATCGGCGCGGCGGCCATGATCGCGCGCCGCCGCCAGCAGGCGACCCGGCAGCGCGGCTAAGCGCCTTCGGCCCGGCCTGTTCCCGCCCGGCGGGATCGCCGTTCGCGGGACTCGCAAGAAGTATTGACGATTTCATCAAGCCGTCACATTCGCTTTCTAGAATCCGGGTGTCTTTACAGCCCACCCTGGATTCCGATATGGCCAACCTGCCCCAGCTGTCCCGCCGCAAAGCCCTTCAATTCCTCGCCAGCGCGCCGCTGCTGCCCTTGGGCAGCTCGGCCGCGGCTACCCTGCTCGGCGGCTGCGGCTGCGGCAGCGGCGGCTACGTCGCCGCGCCGGTCCCCGCGCCGCAATACCTGTCGACCTCGTTCGCTTCGAGCGCGCTGCCGAGCTTGTCCACGCCGGCCGCGATGGCCACCACCACCGTGAGCTCGATGCTCAATGTGCAGTTCAGCGACAACAGCCAGCAAAGCTACAAGCTGGCCTACCAACCCTTCTTCATCACCGGCGACATGGTGGCCGACGGCAAGGGCGGCACGGTGCTGGCCGGCGGCTACGTCGACATCAACAACAAGCCGATCGTCGACACCTCGGTACCCGGCAAGGAACGCCAGTTCTTCTCCGATTCGCCGGACGGCACCTCGCTGCTGTCGCTGCCGAATCCGACCGTGAGCGGCATCAAGGGCAAGGCCGTGTTCGCGGTGGTGCAGTTCGAATACGCCACGCGCGACCAGGCCAGCGCCAGCCAGTACGGCCTGCTGCCGTCGCCGATCGCGATCCTGACGCTGGACCAGGACCAGGCCAGCGGCAAGCTGTCGCTGGTCAAATACCACAACGTCGACACCGCGCCGGCGCATGGCCTGTGGATCACCTGCGGCGCCAGCCTGTCGCCCTGGGGCACCCATCTGTCGAGCGAAGAGTACGAGCCGGACGCGTTCGCCGCCTCCAATCCGCAGCTGGCCGCCTTCAGCGCGAACCTGTTCGGCAGCGCGAGCGCCGCCAACCCCTACCACTACGGCCACTTGCCGGAGGTGACCGTCAATCCGGACGGCACCGGCTCGATCAAGAAGCACTTTTGCCTGGGCCGCATCTCGCACGAGCTGGTGCAGGTGATGCCGGACAACCGCACCGTGCTGATGGGCGACGACTACACCAACGGCGGCCTGTTCCTGTTCATCGCCGACAAGGAGAAAGACCTGTCGGCCGGCACCCTGTACGTGGCCAAGCTGGGCGGCGCCGGCTTCTCGCTCGACCCGGCCGCCGCCGGCGCGCCGCTGACCTGGCTGAACCTCGGCCACGCGACCAGCGCCGAGATCGAAGCGATGGCCAACACGCTCAAGCCGAGCGACATCATGAGCGTCGCCAGCGCCGATCCGGCCGACGCCAGCTACACCAGGTTCTTCGTCGACGGCAAGGCCAACTGGGCCAAGCTGAAGCCGGGCATGGAGAAGGCCGCGGCCTTCCTCGAAACCCACCGCTACGCCAACCTGGTCGGCGCCAGCATGGGCTTCACCAAGCTCGAAGGCACCGCCGTCAACATCAAGGACAAGATCGCCTACTCGGCGTTGCAAAACATCCAGGGCTCGATGGTGCGCAACAACGCGGCCTGGAGCGCGGCCAACAACATCACGGTGGAAAAGGCGCTGGTGGCCGGCGGCATCATGGCCCACACCCTGGGCGGCGGCCAGAAAGATATCGGCGGCGCGGCCATGAACAGCGAGTGGGTGCCGACCCTGAGCAAGACCTTGCTGCTGGGCGAAGACCTGGCCGCGGCCGACGCCACCGGCAACCTGGCCAATCCGGACAAGATCGCCAATCCGGACAACCTGAAGTTCTCGGAAAAGATGCGCACCCTGTTCATCGGCGAAGACAGCAGCATGCACGTCAATAACATGCTGTGGGCTTACCACGTCGACACCAAGGTGCTGAGCCGGATGGCCACCATGCCGGCGGGCGCCGAATCGACCGGCCTGCACGTGGTCGACGATTTGAACGGCTGGACCTACATCATGAGTAACTTCCAGCACGCGGGCGACTGGATCGCCACGCTGCACGGCAAGGTGCAGGCCACGCTCGATCCGCTGGTGCGCGCCAACTACAAGGACCGCTTCGGCGCGGCGGTGGGCTATCTGACGGCCGACGCGACCGGCATCAAGATGAGCAAAGCGTAGCGTATCCGGCCTTTTACGGGTTCTGTTCCGCGATTTGTGCAGTTCGTCGCAGATCGGTGGCGGGCCAGGCGGCGCTTGCGTAAAGTGACATCATCGCAAAGCCAAACGGCCTGCCAACAAAACCGGGGTCAGTGCCGACATTCGGACATTTTGACCAGCAAGAATGTCCGAATGTCGGCACTGACCCCGGTTAAAATGGAGCTACAAATGAACGTCCTCAAAAACATGGAAGCCATCTTCGTCGCCGCCGCCGTACTCGCCGGTGTCAGCACCTACGCCAGCGCCGCGATCCCGAATGCGCGCGCCTTGCACAGCGCCCAGATCTCGGTCGAGGGCGACAGCAAGATCGCCGTGGTGAAGGTCAGCGCCAAGCGTTTGAGCGCCGCCGCCAAAGCCCACGCCGCCTGATCGCAGTAGAGCATCCTGGTTTTACAGCGCGTCGCGCTGTTGTTGCAGATAGTCCCGTTCGACCTGGTTGGCGACCAGCGCCAGCGCCCGATCGAAAGCCGCCGCCGCTTCCGTCGTGCGGCCCAGGCGCCGCAGCAAGTCCGCCTTGGCGGCATGCAGATAGTGCGACTTGGCCAGTTCGCCGCGCGCTTCGAGCGCATCGATCAAACGCAGTCCCTCGGCATAGCCGTCGGCCATGCCCACCGCCACCGCGGCATTCAATTCGACCACCGGCGTCGGCCAGTAGCGCAGCAGCGCTTCGTACAGCTGCGCGATCTGCGGCCAATCGGTATAGCCGGCTTGCGCCGCGGCCGCATGCAGCGCCGCGATCGCCGCCTGGACCTGGTAGGGGCCGGGCGCGCGCAACGCCAGCGCCGCGTCCAGCGTGGCTTGTCCTTCTTCGATTTCGGCCGCGTGCCAGCGTGCGCGGTCCTGGTATTCCAGCGTCACCAGGGCGCCGCCGGGCGAGACGCGCGCATCGCGCCGCGCATGCTGCAGCTGCATCAGCGCCAACAGGCCGAGCACCTCGGCCGCGGCCGGCATCAGCTCGCGCAGGATGCGCGCCAGCCGGATCGCTTCGGCGCCGAGGTCGGCCCGCAGCAGGCTTGCGCCGCTGGTTGCGCCATAGCCTTCGTTGAACATCAGGTAGATCACTTGCAGCACCAGCTCGAGCCGTTCGGCCAGCCGTTCGGGCGCCGGGATCTCGAACGGGATGCCGGCCTCGCTGATCTTGCGCTTGGCGCGCACCATGCGCTGGGCCGCCGCGTCTTCCGATTCGAGATAGGCGCGCGCGATCTCGCGGGTTGACAGGCCGCATAGCGTGCGCAGCGCCAGCATGGCCTGCGCCTTGCCGTTCAGGGCCGGATGGCAGCAGACGAAGATCAGGCGCAGGCGGTCGTCTTCGATCACCACGACCTCGTCGTCCGCGACCGGCTCGGCTTCGAGGCGCTCCAGCACCTGTTCGGAATCGGGCAGCATGCGCGCGTTGCGGCGCACGATGTCGAGCCCGCGGTTGCGCGCGACCGTGGTCAGCCAGGCCGCCGGATTGTCCGGCAGGCCGGCCTGCGGCCATTGCTCGAGCGCCTTGGCGTAGGCGTCCTGCAGCAGGTCCTCGGCCAGCCCGATGTCGCCGAAGCGGCGGATCAGGCCGGCGAGCACCTTGCCGCCTTCGCGGCGGCAGATCTCGTCGATCGCGCGGGCTAGCATGGCGCCGGCATCAGACCAGCGGCCGGATCTCGATCGAGCCGGTGGCCGCGGCCGGGCACTGGCTGGCCCAGTCGATCGCCTGGTCCAGGTTGGGCGCTTCGATCAGGTAGTAGCCGCCCAGCTGTTCCTTGGTCTCGGCGAACGGACCGTCGGTGCACACCGGCTTGCCGTTCGTGCGGCGCACCGTGGTGGCGTTGCGCACCGGCGCCAGTTCGGAACCGCCGCGCAGCACCCCGCCCGCCCGCAACGCCTCGGTATAGGCGCCGAAGCCGGCCATCAGCTGTTTGATCTCGTCCTCGCGCATCGATTGGTAGAGTTTTTCGTCGCCGTAGATCAGTATCATGTATTGCATGGTCTTTCTCCTTCGTTGAGCGCCGCATAGCCGGCCATGAGGACGACGAACCGGCGCGCGCCGGATCGACAAGGCGCGCGGACGCGTGCGCATTTATTGTCGGATCCATGGCTTCAGCACACGGCGCAGCCGATGGTGCTGCTGGCGGCCACCGTGTTGCGCCCGAGCCGGGTGGCGGCGGCCAGCAGGTATAGATAGACCGCGAACGCGGCCGGACGCCGGTCGTGGCCGATCAGGTCGGGCATCAGCACGTCGATCACGTAGGCGTCCACGGGCAGGGCGGGGGATGTTTGCATAGTAACAAATACTATAGCCTCGAAGCGCACCGGCGCAAGCGGCGCGCGCTCGACCACGCGGGGGCGTTCACGCCCGACGGCAGGCAGTCCGTGCTGTCGTCGAGCCGAGGGCCGCAGCGCAGGCGAAAAAAAAGCCCGCTGTTGGGCGGGCTTTAAATCCAATTCTTTTGAGGAGAGTTGGAGGAGACAGACGCAGTATGCTGCACTACAGCATATGGCGCCAATTTATCTTTGGAATACCAGATATTCTCAAAGACAATATCTCCCCGCCAACTCAGGTCTTCGGCACGCAGGTCACCGCGATATCGCCGACGGCGGCGTCGCCCATCACGCCGGTGCCGTTCGGGCTGACGCTGCAGATCACGCTGCCGTCGGTCGGCTGGGTCAGCACCGTCACGCCGTAAGTGACGCCAAAGGTCACCGCCGGCAAGACGAAGGTGGTGGTGCCGTTGGTCAGCGTCACGGTGCCGCCCAGGCTGCCGTTGGTCAGCACCAGGCCGTCGGCGGTCAGGCCCGACACCGTGCCGCCGATGGTGAAGGCGTTGATCGTGCAGGCGATCGGCACGCTGATCGAGGCCATGCGCCCGGCGGTGTCGATCGCATGGGTGCTGCCGTCGGAGGTGGATGGCAGGCAGGTCTGGTGCAGCGGATTGATCTGGACCGTGACGTCATAGGTGTCGCCGTAGGCGATGGTGTTCGGGAAGCTGAAGGTGGTGGCGCCGGCCGCGATCGGCAAGGTGCTGCCCTTGTTATCGATCACCAGGCCAGGGTAGATCAGGCCGGTCACCGTGCCGCTGACCGTGAACCCGGCTTTGCCGCCGCAAGCGGCCAAGCCCAGCGCCAGCGCCAGCGCCAGCGCCACCGCCGACCGCGTAAAAATTGACTTCATAAAGTTCTTCTCCAGGATGAGGACGGGCGCGGCTGCTTGCGCGCGCATCAGATGCAGGTGATCTTGACGTTGTTGATCGGGGCCGACCCCATGGTGCCGATGCCGTTCGCCACGCTGCAGTTGCGGCCGACCGGCTGGCTCAGCACGGTGATGCCGTAGGGCGCGCCGTCCGGCACCCGGCCCGACGCGTAGCTGCCGGTCAAGGGGTCGAGTTTAGTCATGCTGAAACTGGTCGCGCCGGCCGGGATGTCCTGGCGGTCGGCGCCGTTGACCAGGGTCAGGCCGCTGGCGTCGAGCCCGCTGACGGTGCCGCCCAGGTCGTAGGTGTTGGTGATGCAGTTGACCACGATGTTGACCGGGTTGATGGCGCCCGATTTGCCGCTGCCGTTGAACACCGTGCACACCGCGCCGGGCGGATTGTTGACCGTGATGTTGTAGCTGGCGTCGATGCCGATCAGGTCGGGAAAGACGAAGGTGGTCGAGCCGACCGGCACCGCCAGCGCCGCACCGCCGTTGTTTTGCAAGGTCATGCCATCCTTGGTCAGGCCGATCACGCTGCCGGCGAGGACCAGGGTGCCGCCGCTGCCGCCGCAAGCCGCCAGGCCCAGGGCGCAGGCGATCGCCACGCAGGAACGCAGGTAGAAACTATTCATACATTCTCCAAAAAACTGACAGGGTAGGGCGGGCGAGGCCGAACGCCGGCGCCGCGGGACAGACAGAGTGGTCGTCATTTTAGTGCATTTGGCAAGCCGCGGTTCGTTTAACGATGTATCGCGATGTAACGACGGCGCCGCGCCGCACTGCCGATTGATTTTCGCGCGGCGCATGGCTATGCTGTCAGCCATGATCTCGACCATGCGCCGCGCCTGGCCCAAAGCCATCCTGTTCGACCTCGACGATACCCTGTGGCCGATCGCGCCGGTCATCTTGCAGGCCGAGGAAACCCTGTTCGCATGGCTGCGCAGCAACGCGCCGCGGGTGGCCCGGCAATTTACCATCGACAGCCTGCGCCAGGCCCGGCTCGCCTTGCTGGCCCAGCAGCCCGAATTCCACCTCGACCTCGGCGCCCTGCGCCGCGCCGGCCTGCTGTCGGCCTTCGAGCAGGCCGGCGAAGACAGCGCCAAGGTGGAGCAGGCGATGGCCCATTTCTTCGCCGCCCGCAACGCGGTGGTGCCCTACGACGATGTGCTGCCGGGCCTGCTGTGGCTCAAGGGCCGCGCCCTGCTCGGCACGGTCTCGAACGGCAATGCCGACTTGCGCACGATCGGCCTGGCCCACCATTTCGCGGTCTCGGTCGCGGCCCACCAGCTCGGTTGCGCCAAGCCCGAGCCGGCCATCTTCCATGCCGCCTGCCGCCAGCTCGGGGTGGCGCCGGCCGACGCCCTGTACGTCGGCGACGACGTGCTGCTCGACGTGCGCGGCGCCCAGCAGGCCGGCCTGCGCGCGGTCTGGCTCAACCGCGGCGCCAGCCAGGCCCACCTCGAACACGGCGTCGCGCCCGACGCGATTTGCAGCGGCTTCGACCAGTTGCGCGACTGGCTCAAGCGCGAGCACGCCTAGCTTGGCTGCACAGGCCGCGGGGGAACGTGCATAATGGGCGCATCATGCCACTCGATACCCGTGCCCAAACCCTGCTCAAAGCCCTGGTCGAGCGTTACATCGCCGACGGCCAGCCGGTCGGCTCGCGCGCGCTGTCCAAGATCTCGGGCCTCGACCTGTCGCCGGCCACCATCCGCAACATCATGGCCGACCTCGAGGAGATGGGCTATGTGTCCAGCCCGCACACCTCGGCCGGCCGGATCCCGACCCCGCGCGGCTACCGCATCTTCGTCGACACCCTGCTGACGGTGCAGCACATCGACGAGCACGCGGTCCAGGCGCGCATGCGGCTGCCGGCCCAGCAGCCGCAAAAGATCATCTCGACCGCGGCCCAGATGCTGTCCTCGCTGTCGCAGTTCGCCGGCGTGGTGCTGAGCCCGCGGCGCGAGTCGGTGTTCCAGCAAATCGAATTCCTGCGCCTGTCCGAAAAGCGCATCCTGCTGGTGATCGTCGACCCGCGCGGCGACGTCCAGAACCGGCTGCTGCTGACCGAGGCCGACTACACCCCGTCCCAGCTGATCCAGTCGGCCAACTACATCAACCAGCACTACGGCGGACTGTCGTTCGACCAGGTGCGCACGCGCCTGACGGCCGAACTGCGCCAGCTGCGCGACGACATGGGGCGGCTGATGCAGGCCGCGGTGGAAGCCGGCAGCGAGGCCATGACCGACCATTCGGACGACATGGTGATCGCCGGCGAGCGCAACCTGCTGAGCGTGTCCGACCTGTCGTCGAACATGAGTTCGCTGCGCCAGATGTTCGAGATGTTCGAGCAGAAGACCGGGCTGATGCAGCTGCTCGACGTGTCGAGCAAGGCCACCGGCGTGCAGATTTTCATCGGCGGCGAATCGAAGCTGGTGCCGATGGACGAGATGAGCGTGGTCACCGCGCCCTACGAAGTCAACGGCAAGGTGGTCGGCACGCTGGGCGTGATCGGCCCGACCCGCATGGCCTACGAGCGCGTGATCCCGATCGTCGACATCACCGCCAAGCTGCTGTCGAACGCGCTGAGCCACCCTTAGCCGCGGTGTCGTTCCCGCGCAGGCGGGAACCCATGGCGCCTCTGCTTCGCCTCGCTATGGGCTCCCGCCTGCGCGGGAACGACAGGCTAGTGGCGGTGCGGGCAGGCGGTCTTGATGCAGTTGCCGTAGATCGCCAGCGCGTGTTCGGCGATGTTGAAGCCGCGCTCGACCGCGATCTTGTGCTGGCGCGATTCGATTTCCTCGTCGAAGAACTCTTCCACCCGGCCGCAATCGAGGCAGACCAGATGGTCGTGGTGGGTGCCGGCGTTCAGTTCGAAGATCGCCTTGCCGGTCTCGAAGTGGTTGCGGTTGAGCAGGCCGGCCTGCTCGAATTGGGTCAACACCCGGTACACGGTGGCCAGGCCGACGTCCATGTTCTCGGTCAGCAGGATCTTGTAGACGTCTTCCGCACTCAGGTGGCGCACCTCGCTGTTCTGGAAAATCTCGAGGATTTTCAGGCGCGGCAGGGTCGCTTTCAGGCCGCTGGC
>DASRXO010000775.1:0-4570 GCA_035654095.1 Telluria sp. | reverse complement strand
AGCCACGATGCCAGGCGGGTATGCCCATCCCGAAGGCGGCATCGAGCGCGACTTCAAGGAGGTCGCGCCGAACCAGAACCCGGCCCAGAGCGCCGGCCCGAGTGCGCTCGACAAGGCCGCCAGCCTGCGCCTGCGGGTGGTGCTGGCGATCCCCGAACCGCCCGGCGCGCACCCGCGCTTCTTGCAGCTGATGCAGGCGGTGCCGGTCAACCTGGCCTCCAACGCCGAGGTGCTGCGCACCGCCTACAGCGAATACCAGGAACGCTTCGTGGCGCGCGTCGGCCTGCGCAAGATGTACATCGTGACGCTGACCCTGACGCTGCTGCTGGCGATCTTCGCCGCCATTGCCAGCGCCTTCCTGATCGCCGAGCACCTGGCGCAACCGCTGCTGGTGCTGGCCGAGGGCACGCGCGCGGTGGCCGAGGGCGACCTGTCGCCGCGTCCGATCGTCGCCACGCGCGACGAACTGGGCACCCTGACCCAATCGTTCAACACCATGACCGGCCAGCTGTTCGAGGCGCGCAGCGCGGTCGAGCGCAACCGCGCCGCGCTGCAAAGCGCGAAGGCCCACCTCGAATCGGTGCTCGGCAATATGTCGGCCGGGGTGATCGTGCTGGACGCCGATTTCAACGTCGTCAATTCGAACGAGGCGGTCGAACGCATCCTGCAGCACGACGTGGCCGGCCACGTCGGCATGCCGCTCAGTGCGATCGAGGGCCTGGAGACCTTCGCCGGCGCGGTCACGCGCGCGTTCTCGGCCCAGAGCGCGCAATCGGCGGCCGGCGGCGCGCGCCGGCGCAGCCACTGGCAGCAGGAGCTCGCGATCCCGCGCCGCCCCGACAGCGGCGACGACCACGACATCACGCTGCTGGCGCGCGGCTCGCGCCTGCCGGTGGGCGCCGGCAGCGGCTTTATCGTGGTGTTCGACGATATCTCGGACGTGATCTCGGCCCAGCGTTCGATTGCCTGGGGCGAGGTGGCGCGCCGGCTGGCGCACGAGATCAAGAACCCGCTCACGCCGATCCAGCTGTCGGCCGAACGGATGCAGATGAAACTGGGGCCGCGTCTCGATCCGGCCGACGCCGAGCTGCTCAACCGCGGCACCGCCACCATCGTCAACCAGGTCGACGCCATGAAGCGCATGGTGGACGACTTCCGCGACTACGCCAAGGCGCCGCCGGCGCTCTTGCTGCCGCTCGACCTGAACGCCTTGATCGCCGAAATCCTGCAGTTGTACCTGTCGGGCGACGAAAGCGATATTATTCGGGTTGCGCTGGCCCCGCAGCTGCCGGCCGTGATGGGTGACGCGACGCAGCTGCGCCAGGTGGTCCACAACCTGCTGCAGAACGCGCAGGACGCGATGAATGAACGCCCGCCCGGTGCGCCGCCGGCGCGGATTGACGTGACGACCGAAGCGATCCATTATCGCAACGCCGACGGCGGCGCCGGCACCGCGGTGCGCCTGGCGATCGTCGATAACGGTCCGGGGTTCGCGCCCAAGATCCTGTCGCGCGCGTTCGAGCCTTACGTCACGTCCAAGGTGCGCGGCACCGGCCTTGGGCTGCCGATGGTCAAAAAGATCATCGATGAGCATGGGGGCAGGATCGATATCCAGAACCATGGGGATGGAACTGGCGCGTCGGTATTAATTTTGCTGTTAAAGTTAGCACCTGCGACGTAGCAATCACGCATAGAATAATGGCTGTTGAGGCGGAAGGCACATACAGATGGCAAACATACTCGTAGTTGATGATGAAATGGGCATCCGCGAGCTACTCTCGGAGATCCTGGGCGATGAGGGCCATGCGATCCAGCTGGCCGAAAATGCCCAGCAGGCGCGCGACGCCCGTGCCGCCGGCGCGCCCGACCTGGTGCTGCTCGATATCTGGATGCCCGATACCGACGGCGTCACCCTGCTCAAGGAATGGCAGCGCGACGGCCTGCTGACGATGCCGGTGATCATGATGTCGGGCCACGCCACCATCGATACCGCGGTCGAGGCGACCCGCATCGGCGCCCTGAACTTCCTCGAAAAGCCGATCGCCCTGCAAAAGTTGCTGAAGGCGGTGCAGCAGGGCCTGACGCGGGCGCAGGAGACTGTGCGCGCGCCGGCGCTGGCGGCGCGTCCGCTGATGGCGGCCCAGCCGGAGGAGGGCGTGAGCTCAGCCTCGGCGCTGTTCGCGGCCCAGGCCCCGCAAACCAATATCGCGCCGCGCATGGGCGGCCTGGGCAACGGCGGCGAGCATGCCTTCAATCTCAGTTTCGACCTGCCGCTGCGCGAGGCGCGCGACGCCTTCGAGCGCATGTACTTCGAACACCACCTGGGGCGCGAGGGCGGCAGCATGACGCGGGTGGCCGAGAAGACCGGCCTCGAACGCACCCATTTGTACCGCAAGCTCAAACAGCTCGGCGTGGAGCCGGGCAAGCTGGCCAAAAAAGGGGGATGATGCCCCCCGCCCGCGTGGCCACGACGCTGGTCACCGGGCCCAGCGCCGGCTTGCGCGAAGCGGCCATCGCCGCGCGGCTCGCGCCGGCGCCGATTCCCACCGCGATCCTGCTCGAAGGCCTGGCCGACGGCCGCTCCCTGCTCGCCGCATCCGACACGGTGCTGATCCAGCGCATTGCGCCCGGTTGCCTGTGCTGCACCGGCAATCTGGTTTTACGTGTAACATTAAATCGTATCCTGCGCCGTCCGCCCGAGCGCCTGTATATCGGGCTGGCCACGACGGAACACCTTGATCAGTTGCGATCGTGGCTTTCTTCTGCGCCATACGATCAGCTGTTGGAACTGACGCCGGACCTCAGCACTTGAAATCGGTTCGGCCCAGCCCCACCTCGTCCATAACAGATCGAGCGAAGGAGCCAGCATGAACATGATCTACAACAGCGAGCAATATAGCGTCGTCGAATTCGGCGTCGACCACAACCTCGAGGCGCTGCGCTTCGGCGGTTACGAGATCGTCGACAAATCCGGCCGGCGCGAGGCCTTTATCGGTGGCAAACTTGCCCAATCGTTCAGGCGGGACGTCAACAACCTGATCGCCAGCGAGCCCACCATGGAAGAGATCGACGATTTCCTCGGCTCCTACGACTCCCTGATGAGCCAACCTGTCCTGCTGCACTGAGATAGGGGACAGACCCCGGTTTTCCTTTAGGGGTCTGTCCCCGGTTCCACCCCCGGCCATGATAAGCTACCCCCATGTGCCAACTCCTCGGAATGAATTGCAATGTCCCGACCGACATTGTGTTCAGCTTTACCGGCTTCGCCATGCGCGGCGGCCACACCGACACCCACCATGACGGCTGGGGCATCGCATTTTTCGAAGGCGCCGGGGTGCGCCATTTCGTCGATCACCAGGCCGCGGTCGAATCGCCGGTCGCCGAACTGATCAAGCGCTATCCGATCAAATCGAAGAACGTCATCGCGCATATCCGCAAGGCGACCCAGGGCCATGTCGCGCTGGAAAACTGCCATCCCTTCGTGCGCGAATTGTGGGGCCGCTACTGGGTGTTCGCCCACAACGGCGACCTCAAGGACTTCAAGCCCACCCTCAACGGCGCCTTCCGCCCGGTCGGCAGCACCGACAGCGAGCAAGCCTTCTGCTTCCTGCTGCAGGAATTGCGTGCGCGCTTCGGCGACCAGCCGCCGGCCCTGCCGGTGCTGCGCAGCGCGCTGGGCGAACTGGTGCGCGCGGTGGCCGCGCACGGCACCTTCAACCTGATGCTGTCGGACGGCTCGGCGCTGTTCGCCCATTGCTCGACCAGGCTGTGCTACGTGGTGCGCCAGCATCCCTTCCTCACGGCCCAGTTGTCGGACGAAGACGTCAGCGTCGATTTCTCGCAAGTCACCACGCCGCAGGACCGGGTCGCGGTGATCGTCACCGAACCGCTGACCAGCAACGAACAATGGACCGATTTCGAACCCGGCGAACTGAAAGTGTTCGTCGACGGCATGCCTTTGCCTAGCAGCAATTAATAGCAAAAAAGCCACCGCTGGGCCGGAATCGGGTAAAGTACGCCTCATTGCAAGCCCATAAGTGATCCCGCGATGACTGACATTGCCCAGCCCGACAGTGCCGCGAAGCCGATGCGCGTGCGCGACTTTTACCTCGGGCGCCAACCCATCCTCGACCGCCAGCAGTCGCTGTTCGGCTACGAGCTGCTGTTTCGCAGCGCGCCGGTCGGCCCGGCGAATATCGACACGGACCTGTCGGCCACCGCCGCGGTGATCGCCCACGCGGCCCAGCTGGGACTGGAACGGACCATCGGCGACGCGCTCGGCTTCGTGAACGTCGATGCGGCGGTGCTGATGAGCGACATCTTCGTGTTCCTGCCGCGCGAGCGGGTGGTGCTCGAGATCGTCGAGACCATGAGCGCCACCGAACCGGTGCTGGCGCGCATCGCCGAGCTGGCGGCCCACGGTTTCCGCTTCGCGCTGGACGACGTGATCACCGACTCGCCCGACGTGCAAAAGCTGCTGCCGCTGATCGACTACGTCAAGATGGACGTGCGCGACATGCCGCTGTCGGCGCTGCTCAAGATGGCGCCGCGCTTCAAGCAGGACAACAAG
>DASRXO010000774.1:0-3586 GCA_035654095.1 Telluria sp. | reverse complement strand
CGGATCGCGACGCTGGCGTCGCCGCTGGCCAGGGTCAGCACGAAGGGTTTGTCGACCGGCTCGCGGCCGAAGGTGATGCGCAGCGGGTTGGCCGCGCCGGCGCCGGGCGGATCGAGCAGCAGCACGATGGGCGCGTTCTTGAACGGCCGCGGGCGCAGCAGGTCGTCCTCGATCACCGGATCCCAGCGCGTGTCGTTGCGCACGATGAAGCGGTAGCCCTGGTTGTCGGCTTCGAAGGCCACCAGCCGGTTGCGCACGATCGCCTCGTCACGCGCGAGCTGGAGCAGCAGCGCCAGGCGCTGGGCCTCGTTCTGCAAGTTCTGGCGCGGGCTGGGGATCGCGTTCAGCGACACCAGCCCGAGCGTGATCCCGATGATGACCATCACGACCATCAACTCCACCAGCGTGAAGCCGCGTGCTGCTGCGCGGACGGGTCGGCTTGCCGGCATCGCGTCCCTAGTTTTCCCAGGAGCCGATGTCGGCGTCTTCGCCGGCCCCGCCGGGCTGGCCATCGGCACCCAGCGAGAACAGGTCGACTTCGCCGTGGATGCCGGGCGACAGGTATTGATAGGCATTACCCCATGGATCCTTGGGCAGTTTTTCGACATAGCCGCCGGCCTTCCAGCCGTTGGCGGCCGGGCCGCTGGTGGGTTTGACGGTCAGCGCCTCCAAGCCCTGCTCGGTGGTCGGGTAGCGCTGGTTGTCGAGCTTGTACAGCCTGAGCGCCTGCATCAGGGTCGAGATGTCGACCTTGGCGGCGACCACGCGCGATTCGCCGGTGCGGCCCAGCAACTTGGGCACGACCAGCGCGCCGAGGATGCCGATGATAACCACGACCACCATGATTTCCACGAGCGTAAAGCCGCGTGCGAAACGTTGGCGGAGCGGGCGGTGAGAGGCAGTAGGCATAGGAGTCAGGAAAGTGTTGGTGGACGATAAGCCCCAGAGTATAAGGCCGAATGGCCCGGCGCGGCCACACCGGGCGGGTTAGTAATTGTAAGCCCGCGGGCCGGGAGGCTCAGACGGCCGGCCCGCACAGCGGGCAGGCCGGATTGCGCGCCAGCGTAATGCTGGTCCACTCCATGGCGCGGCCGTCGAGCAGCAGCAGGCGGCCGGCCAGCGATTCGCCGATGCCGATCACCAGCTTGAGCGCCTCGGCCGCCTGCATCGCGCCGATCACGCCCACCAGCGGGGCGAACACGCCCATGGTGCTGCAGGCCGCGTCCTCGAACTTGCCGTCCTGCGGAAACAGGCAGGAATAGCACGGCGCATCGGCGCGGCGGCTGTCGAACACGCTGATCTGGCCGTCGAAGCGGATCACCGCGCCCGACACCAGCGGCACCTTGTGCGCCACGCAGGCGCGGTTGACCGCGTGGCGGGTGGCGAAATTGTCGCTGCAATCGAGCACCACGGTCGCGGCGCGCACCAGCTGCGCCAGGCGGGCGTCGCCGGCGCGTTCGCGCAGCGCCACGACCTCGATCTCGGGATTGATCTGCAGCAGCGCCTCGCGGCCGGACTCGGCCTTCGGCTGGCCGATACGCGCGGTGGTGTGCAGGATCTGGCGCTGCAGATTGGTCAGGTCGACCGCGTCGTCGTCGACCAGCACGATGCGGCCGACGCCGGCCGAGGCCAGGTACAGCGCGGCCGGCGAGCCGAGGCCGCCGGCGCCGATCACCAGCGCGCTGGCCGCCAGCAGTTTTTGCTGGCCTTCGATGCCGATCTCGTCGAGCAGGATGTGGCGCGAGTAGCGCAGCAGTTGCTGGTCGTTCATCGCGCGCGGGCTGGCCAACTCATTTCTTCTTGGCGCCGTTGCTCAGTTCGGGCGGGGCGGCCGGCAGCGCCGGGGCTTTCGGCGCCACCGCGGCCGGCAGCGGATCGGGCAGCTCGCCCTTCGGCTCGGCCTTGGCCAGTTGCACCGGCAAACCCTTGAACTGGTTCAGCGCCTGCGCCAGCTGGAAGTCGTCCTTGCCGCCGAATTCGAGCGGCTTGCGGTTCTTCAGGGCGGCGGACAGGCGCTGGTCTTCCTCGACCTCGTCGCGGCGGTTCTTGACGACGGCGGCCGGGTCGGTGATGTTGCTCAGGTGTTTCTCGAGGTCGGCCTCGCGCACCTGCAGGCCGTTCAAGCCGTCGCCCTCGGCGCTCTCATCGACCAGCAGATCGGGCACGATGCCCTTGGCCTGGATCGAGCGCCCTTCCGGCGTGTAGTAGCGCGCGGTGGTCAGCTTGACCGCGGTGTCGGGCGTGAGCTGGCGCAGGGTCTGCACCGAGCCCTTGCCGAAGGTCTGGCTGCCCATGATGATGGCGCGCTTGTAATCCTGCAGCGCGCCGGCCACGATCTCGGAGGCCGAGGCCGAGCCGGTGTTGACCAGCACGATCATCGGCACCGTCTTCAGCGCGGCCGGCAACTTGGCCAACGGATCGCCGCCCGAGCGGCCCGCGTAAAACTCGCGCCGGCCGTAGAAGGTCTGGTTGGAATCGGCCAACTGGCCGATGGTCGAGACGATCGGCTTGTCCTTCGGCAAGAAGGCGGCCGAGACCCCGATCGCGCCCGGCAGCAGGCCGCCCGGGTCGTTGCGCAGGTCCAGCACCAGGCCCTTGATGTTGGGGTCCTGTGCATACAGCGCGCCGACCTTCCGGGCCATGTCCTCGACCGTCTGTTCCTGGAACTGGCTGATGCGCACCCAGGCATAGCCGGGCTCGACGAGCTTGGCCTTCACGCTCTGGACCCGGATTTCCTCGCGCACCAGCGCGAACACCAGCGGCTTGTCCTCGCCCTTGCGCGCGATGGTCAGCACCGCCTTGCTGTGCGGCTCGCCGCGCATCTTCTTGATCGCCTCGTCCAGCGTCAGGCCCTTGATCGGGGTGTCGTCGATGCGGGTGATCAGGTCGCCGGCCTTGATGCCGGCGCGGTAGGCCGGGGTGTCCTCGATCGGCGAGACGATCTTGACGTAGCCGTCTTCCATCGCGACTTCGATGCCGAGGCCGACGAAGCGGCCCTGCATGCTCTCGCGCATTTCGCGGAAGGCTTTCTTGTCGAGATAGCTCGAATGCGGGTCGAGCGAGGCGACCATGCCGTTGATCGCTTCGGACAGCAATTTCTTGTCCTCCACCGGCTCGACGTAATCGCTCTTGATCAGGCCGTAAACATCGGCCAGCTGGCGCAGCTCGTCGAGCGGCAGCGGCGCGCCGCCGGCCTTTTGCGCGAGCGCGGAAAATTGCAGGGAGACCGCAACCCCGGCCACCACGCCCAGCCCGACCAGGCCGAGGTTCTTGAATTTCATGCCCATGACTTACCTTAAAATTTGATCCAGCTGGCCGGGTCGAACGCCGCCCCCAGATGCCTGAGCTCAAAGTATAGCCCCGATTCTTCGTTACCGCCGGTATTGCCCGCGCTGGCGATCGGATCGCCGCCCTTGACGGCGTCGCCGACGCGCTTGAGCAGGGTCTGGTTATTGCCGTAGATCGACAAGTATTGACTGCCGTGATCGACGATGATCAGGTTGCCGAAGCCGCGCATCCAGCTGGCGAACACCACCCGGCCGGCCGCCACCGCATGCACGTCGCTGCCTTCGGGCGCCTTGATGAA
>DASRXO010000773.1:0-5671 GCA_035654095.1 Telluria sp. | reverse complement strand
CCGGATCAGTTCGATCAGCGGGGCCGTGGCGAGGTTCTCGCGCCCATATTTGCCGCCCAGCGCGCGCGGCACCTTGAGGCAGTATTTACGGCCGTGCGGCAGCGGCCCGAGGGTGTTTTGCGCGAGGTGCACGTGGTCGGTCATGTACCAGTCGCGCAGGAAAGCCTGGTTGTAGGACAGCGCGGCGAGCTCGGCGCGATCGGAAGCGACCGGCTGGCAATCGAGGTCTTGCGGGCACAGGCGCCAGTACTTGCCGTATTCGTCGCGGATGATGAGGTTGCCGAAATCATTTTCCCCAAGCACTTCGACGGCCGCCAAGCCGACCCATCCCCATGCCGCGTTAATATCGTCCACCGTGCTCATCATCGCGCCGCTCCCGTCGTCGTCCGCCCGCGCACCGGCACGCCGGCACCTGTTCATTGGACGCCGGCGCCGCCGAATTGTTCACCTGAGCGACAAGCCCGACAACGAAAAAGCCGTTGATTCCCAAAGGAAATCAACGGCTTCGAATCTGGTTGCGGGGACAGGATTTGAACCTGTGACCTTCGGGTTATGAGCCCGACGAGCTGCCAGACTGCTCCACCCCGCGTCTGATGTAATCATTATACGGCGCTTTATGGGTTTAGGCAATATTAATCCATCCAAGATGTGCGATAGCGGCAGCAAAATCACGACGCGGGCCGGCTTTTCCCGCATTCCCGTAGCGGCACAGGCCTGCCAATCGGTGTACAGTAAGCGAAATACCATTTCTCCGCCGATTTATGAAATTCTGTTCCGAGTGCGCCCATCCGGTCGCCCTGGCCATCCCCGAAGGCGACAACCGGCCACGCTATGTGTGCGCCCACTGCGCGGCGATCCATTATCAAAATCCCAAACTTGTCGTCGGCTCCATTCCGGTCTGGGAAGGCGACGGCCCGCTCCAGGTGCTGCTGTGCAAGCGCGCGATCGAGCCGCGCTACGGCTACTGGACCTTGCCGGCCGGCTTTATGGAAAACAGCGAGACCACCGGCCAGGCGGCGCTCCGCGAAACCGAGGAAGAAGCCGGCGCCAATATCGAGCTCGGCAACTTGTTCACGCTGCTGAACGTGGCCCAGGTGCACCAGGTCCATCTGTTCTACCTGGCCCGCCTGCGCGACCTCGACTTCGCGGCCGGCATCGAGAGCCTGGAGGTGCGCCTGTTCGCCCAGCACGAGATCCCGTGGGACGAGCTGGCCTTCCCCACCATCCGCACCACCCTGGAACTGTTCTTCGCCGACCGCGTCAAATTGCGGGAGGGCGGTCAATACGGTTTCCACAGCCACGACATCGTGCGCCCGATGCGCCTCCCGAGCGACCCCAGCTGATCCATGATTCCCTGGCTTGAAACGCATACGCCTTTCCCCGACGTGTCCGAGGCCCTGACGATCGACGCGCCCGGCCTGCTGGCGGCCGGCGCCGACCTTTCGCCCGCGCGTCTGCTGAGCGCCTACCAGCACGGCATCTTCCCCTGGTTTTCCGAAGGCCAGCCTATCCTGTGGTGGAGCACCGACCCGCGCATGGTGCTCAAGACCGACCAGTTCCGCATCAGCGACAGCCTGCGCAAGACCCTGCGCCGGGTCGAGCGCAGCATGCAGGGCGGCGGACGCTGGCAGGTGCGCTTCGACAGCGCCTTCGAGGACGTGATGCGGGCCTGCGCCGCGCCGCGCCGCGACGGCCCCGGCACCTGGATTTCGGAAGACATCATTGCCGGCTATAGCGGCCTGCACGCGATGGGCTACGCGCACTCGTCCGAACTGTGGCTCGACGGCGAACTGGTGGGCGGCGCGTACGGCGTCTGCATCGGCCGCATGTTCTACGGCGAGTCGATGTTCGCGCGGGTGACCGACGGCTCGAAGATCGCGCTGGCCTTCCTGGTGGCCTTCCTGCGCAGCCACGGCGTGCGGATGATCGACTGCCAGCAGGAGACCGCGCACCTGGCCTCGCTCGGGGCGGCGCCGATTTCGCGCGCCGCCTTCCTCGAGCATTTGCGCGCCGCGATCCGCGAACCGGGCATCGCGCACTGGGCGCCCGCGCCGCCCGTCACGCGTGCGCCCTAAGGAAGCCAAAGTTTAGCTACAATAGGACAAAACCGCGCCGCATCGAAGGTATCTGCATGACGCACTTAAACGACCTGCCCTTCTCAACGCTGCAGTTCTACACGACCGCGCCCTACCCGTGTAGCTATCTCGACGCGCGCCAGGCGCGCTCGCAGGTCGCCACGCCCTCGCACCTGATCAACGCCGACGTCTATTCCGAACTGGTCAAGAACGGCTTCCGCCGCAGCGGCATCTTCACCTACCGGCCCTATTGCGACGGCTGCCATGCCTGCATCCCGGTGCGCGTGCGCAGCGCCGAGTTCAAGCCGAGCCGCGGCCAGCGCCGCGCCTGGGCGCGCCATGCCGCGCTGCAGGCGGTGGTGGCCAACCTCAGCTTCTCCGACGAGCACTACGCGCTCTACCTGCGCTACCAGACCACGCGCCACGTGGGCGGCGGCATGGACCAGGACAGCCGCGACCAGTACGCGCAGTTCCTGCTCCAGAGCCGGGTCAACACCCGGCTGGTCGAGTTCCGCGAGCCCGACGGCGCGCTGCGCATGGTGTCGATCATCGACGTGCTGGCCGACGGCCTGTCCTCGGTCTACACCTTCTTCGACCCCGACGTGGCGGGCGCCTCGTTCGGCACCTACAACGTGATGTGGCAGATCGCGCAAGCGCACGAGCTGGGCCTGCCCTACGTCTATCTCGGTTACTGGATCGAGCAGAGCCCCAAGATGGCCTACAAGATCAACTTCCGTCCGCTCGAAGCGCGCATCGACGGCGCCTGGAACCTGCTCGAGAAATAGCCGCCCGCGCCACGCCGGCGCGGCGCGCGGTAAAATGCTGGCCACCGTATCACCCCGAGCGTTCCATGTCCGATAAGCTGTTGTACGTACTGACCCGTCCCCTGCTGTTCGCGCTCGACGCCGAAACGGCGCACAAGCTGACCTTGCCCGCCCTGCGCCGCGCCGCCGCGCTCGGCCTGACCCGCGCCTTCGCCAGGCCGGCCGCCGATCCGCGCACCGTCATGGGCATCACCTTCCCGAATCCGGTCGGACTGGCCGCGGGCCTCGACAAGGACGGCGCCTACATCGACGGCCTGGCCGCGCTGGGCTTCGGCTCGATCGAGATCGGCACCGTCACGCCGCGCGCGCAGCCGGGCAACCCCAGGCCGCGCATGTTCCGCCTGCCGGCGGTGCAGGGCATCATCAACCGCATGGGCTTCAACAACGGCGGGGTGGACGCCTTCGTGGCCAACGTGCAGGCGTCGAAGTACTACCAGAACAAGGAGGGCGTGCTGGGCCTGAACATCGGCAAGAACGCCGACACCCCGATCGAGCGCGCGGCCGAGGACTACCTGCACTGTCTGCACAAGGTCTATCCCTACGCCAGCTACGTCACGGTCAACATCTCTTCGCCCAACACCAAGAACCTGCGCCAGCTGCAGGACGCCTCGGAACTCGACGCGCTGCTGTCGCAGCTGAAGCTGGCGCAGGCGCGGCTGGCCGACCAGCACAAGCGCTACGTGCCGCTGACGCTGAAGATCGCGCCCGACATCGACGCCGAACAAATCAAGACCATCGCCGACGCGCTGCTGCGCCACAAGGTCGACGGCGTGATCGCCACCAACACCACGCTCAACCGGCGCGACGTCGGCGGCCTGCGCTACGGCTCGGAAGCGGGCGGCCTGTCCGGCGCGCCGGTGTTCGACCTGTCGAACATCGTGATCCGCGCGCTCAAACGCGAACTGGGCGACGCCCTGCCCATCATCGGCGTGGGCGGCATCATGCGCGGCGCCGACGCCAAACAAAAAATCGACGCCGGCGCCTCGCTGGTGCAGTTATACAGCGGCCTGATTTACGCCGGCCCTTCCCTGGTGCGCGACTGCGCCCAAGCCCTGAAAGCATAAGACCATGAAAATGAACCGCCTCGGCGCCACCGAGCTTACCGTATCCAATATCTGCCTGGGCACCATGACCTTCGGCGAACAAAACAGCGAGGCCGACGCCCACAGCCAGCTCGATTATGCTGTCGAGCGCGGCATCAACTTCATCGACACCGCCGAGATGTACCCGGTGATGCCGCGCGCCGAAACCCAGGGCTCGACCGAGCGCTTCATCGGCAGCTGGCTCAAGAAAACCGGCAAGCGCAAGGACGTGGTGCTGGCCACCAAAGCGGCGGGGCCGAACCCGAACATCGGCTGGGTCCGCGGCGGCAAGCAAAACTTCGACGCCGCCAACCTCCGCACCGCGGTGGAGGACAGCCTGCGCCGCCTGCAGACCGACCATATCGATTTATACCAGTTGCACTGGCCGAGCCGCAACGTGCCGATCTTCGGCGCCAGCGTCTTCAATCCGGAGAACGAGCGGCCCTGCGTGGCGATCGAAGAGACCTTGGCCGCATTGGGCGCGCTGATCGACGAGGGGAAGATCGGCCAGATCGGCCTGTCCAACGAGAGCGCATGGGGCGTATGCGAATTCACGCGCCAGTCCGAACAAAAAGGCCTGCCGCGCGTGGCCACCATCCAGAACCTGTACAACCTGACCGCGCGCAGCTTCGAGACCAGCCTGCTCGACGAGACCTGCTTCCGCGAGAACGTGTCGCTGCTGGCCTACAGCCCGCTGGCGTTCGGCCAGCTCAGCGCCAAATACCTCGACAACCCGCAAGCGCCGGGCCGCCTGACGCTGTTCCCGCCGACCTGGAGCCCGCGCTACCTGCGCCCCTCGGTGCTGGCGGCGGTCAAGGAGTATGCCGAACTGGCGCGCGCCAACGGCATGACGCCGGCCCGGATGGCGCTGGCCTGGTGCTACTCGCGCTGGTTCGTGGCCTCGACCATCATCGGCGCGACGACCTTGGCGCAGCTGCAGGAAAACATCGACGCCGCCGCCGTCACGCTCACGCCCGCCGTGGTCGATGCCATCAACGCGATCCACGCGCGCATCGTCAACCCGGGCCAGTAAGGCGCGCGGGCCGCCGCGTCACGCGGCCTTGGCGGGCTCGCTGTCCATCGCGCGCTCGATCTCCTCGCGCGTGAAGCCGGGCGCGAACTGCGCGATGAAGTGGTAGGCGTAGGAGCGCAAATAGGCGCCGCGCCGCACCGCCAGCCGCGTCACGTTGGGCGCGAACAGGTGCGAGGCTTCGACCGCGCGCAGGCCCTTGTCGCGCCCGTGGTCGAAGGCCATCGAGGCCACGATGCCGACCCCGAGGCCGAGCGTGACGTACTGCTTGATGACGTCCGAGTCCATCGCGGTGAGCACGATGTCGGTCTTCACGCCGGCCTTGGCGAACGCGTCGTCGATGTGGCCGCGGCCGGTGAAGCCGACGTCGTAGGTGATCAGCGGATGGGCCGCGAGGTCTTCCAGCCGGATCGGCGAATGCGCCAGCAGCGGATGGCCGTCCGGCACCACGATCAAATGGCTCCAGCGGTAGCACGGGAAAGACACCAGGTCGGGGAACTGCGACAGGCCCTCGGTGGCGATGCCGACGTCGGCCTTGCCCGACAGGACCCACGCCGCGATGTGGTCCGGCGCGCTTTGCTGGAGCGCGATGCGCACGTCCGGAAAGTGGGTCCTGTCGGGCAAGGCCGACGTCGGCATCGCCACCGAGGGCCTGTCGCA
>DASRXO010000772.1:0-2286 GCA_035654095.1 Telluria sp. | reverse complement strand
CCTGAACGGGTATTGCAGGGACAATTCGACCGGATCGGTATTGCGTCGTCGCCCGCTGCTGCAACGGCGATTGCAGCTGCGGATGCGTCTGCGAAGGCCGCTGAGCCGCAGCGGCAGACAGCACTCGTTAGCTTTGAACTGGGCACGCAAGAATATGCTCTTCCGCTCGAACGCGTTCGCGAGATCGTACCGATGCCGGAATATGTGTCGGAAATCGCCGGCTCCGAAACCGCGGTGCTCGGCGTCGTCACTTCGCGCAACCGGCTGCTCCCCCTCGTTTCGCTGCGCGCCCTGCTCGGCTTGCGCGAACCGGATGATCGCGCGACTGGCAAAGTAATCGTCGTGTCGATGGGAAACGGCAGCGTTGGAATCGTCGCGGATCGGACGCGGGAGATTCTTCGAATCGATCCGGCGCTGATCGATCCGGCACCCGCTCTGCTTACGCGCGGTGCCGGGGAGGCCGAAATCGAGTCCATCTGCCGCATCGACAGCGGCAAGCGCCTTGTCGCGGTGCTGTCGCCGGACCGCCTGTTCCGCAGCGATCTGGTAAGTAAGGTTCTCTCCGAAGCAGGCAATGACAATGACAGCACTGCGGTGGCGGGCGGCGACATGAACGACGAGCAATTCATCGTCTTCAAGCTTGGCGCTCAGGAATACGGCCTGCCAATCTCGGCCGTCGCAGAAATCGCGCGCGTGCCGGACCAGGTTACGCGAATGCCCAAGGCGCCTGCGTTCATCGACGGCATCGTCAACCTCAGGGGCACCGTTCTTCCGATCGTGGATCTGCGCCGCCGCTTCGGCCTCGTGTCGAGTGAGACTACGAGCGGCCGCCGTATTCTGGTCTTGGCCGCAGGAGGCGTGCCGACAGGGTTCATCGTCGACTCCGTGTCGGAGGTGCTGAAGGTCACGGTGGATGCAATTCAGGCGGCGCCAGAATTGTCCCGCGAGCAAATGCGTCTGATCGGCCGTGTCGTAAACCTGAAGGCACAGTCGCGGATCATTCTCCTCATCGATCCCGCGCAACTTCTCACCGAAGGCGAAGCGAGCGTGGTTGCCGAGTTGACTGAAACCGATATGACCCCGGCGTTGCTGAAATCGTGATCCGCCTTCTGATCGTCGATGATTCCGTCCTGATGCGGAAGCTCCTGGAGGGCCTGTTCCTCAAGGAGGGCGGGTTCGACGTGCGTGTCGCGCGAGACGGTGCTGAAGCCCTGGAACTTCTCCATTCCTTCGACCCGCAGGTCGTAACGCTCGACGTCCAGATGCCGCGCATGGACGGCTTGGCTTGCCTCAGCCGGATCATGCTGGAGGCGCCGCGGCCCGTGGTGATGATTTCCGCCCTCACCGAAGAAGGTGCAGAAGCCACACTCGAAGCCATGGAACTTGGCCCGGTGGACTTTATCGCCAAGCCCGGTGGAACGTTTTCGCTTGCGATTGAGAGACTGGGGCCGATCCTCGTCGATAAAGTGCGTGCGGCGTCGCAGGCGCGCATCCGAAAGACGTTGCGACTGACCGAACGTATCCGACACCAGTTTCGCGGCATCGCTGATGCGGGCAGAAGGCCTGAACAGAGCCGCGCGGGGAGGGCACGTGGACTGGTCGAGGGGCCAGGGTTGGTCCTCATTGGGACGTCGACCGGGGGACCGCTCGCGCTGGACTCCGTGCTTCCCCGGCTTCCGGAGAACTTCCCCTGGCCAATAATGGTCGCGCAGCACATGCCGGCCAACTTTACCGGACCATTCGCAAAGCGGCTGGACCGGCAATGCGCATTGCGCGTCGTCGAGGTGGATCGGCCGCTGCGGCTGGAAGCTGGTACCGTCTATATCGGCCGCGGCGACGCCGACCTCGTCGTCGCTCGTCGGTCGACCGGCACCAGCGCGATGTCGGTTCCGGCGCAGCGCGACTATCCTTGGCATCCCAGCGTCGAACGCCTCGTGAGCACGGCTCTCGATCACTATGATCCAAATCGCCTGATCGGCGTTATGCTGACGGGGATGGGGCGCGACGGCACGGATGCGATGACCCGATTATACAAGACAGGTGGGCACACGATCGCGGAAGCGGAGTCGACGGCAGTCGTCTGGGGCATGCCGGGAGAGCTCGTCAAAAACGGCGGCGCCGGCTCGGTAAAGGCGATTGAAGACGTTGCCGCCGAGATTATCGACATGGTGGACGCCAATGCCCCTCGTTAAGAAAAGTGCACCGCAGGCATCCGGTGGGATCACTGTAGACGACGATCATGCCGGTCTGCTTCAAAAGTTGTCGAGCCCGGAGCCCGATGCGCGA
>DASRXO010000771.1:0-4747 GCA_035654095.1 Telluria sp. | reverse complement strand
TCCTTGCGGGCGGCGTCGACCAGGTGCTGCTGGCGGTCGGCGCCGGCGTAGGTGGCCGCCTCCAGGCTACCCTTGTTCTGGGCCGGCGCAGCGGCCGACAGCGCCAGCGCGGCGCCGGCCAACACGGTGGTGAGGGTAATGCGGGTGATGCGGTTCATAGTCATGCTCTCGGCCTTTTCATGGCGTGTGTTGAAGTTCGATCGCGGCTGGGCCGCCCCGGCTGTCTCCTGCCGGTATTAGTCTGCCTTCTTGTTCGGCGCTTGTCCTCTAAGAAATAGCTCGGACCACAGTTTTTCCCATTTTTCGGCCTCGTCGAGGGTAATCGCGGGGTCGATCATCTGGTAGGCAAATTTGTTCAAATTGGTATTCACCGCGGTGCTGGCCGGCACCCGGTTGCGCTGGCGGATCAGTTCCTGGCCGTCGCGCGACAGCAGGAAATCGGCAAACAGCAGCGCCGCATGCGGATGCGGGGCGTTGCGCGCCAGCCCGATCGCGCCCGGCCGGCCCATGGTCGGCGCCAGCGCCTTCCACTTGATCGGCGCGCCGGCCAGGGCCAGGCGCTCGACCGCATGGTTATAGACGGCGGCGGCCAGCGGGATCTCGCCGGCGGCCACCAGTTCCGACATCAGCGTATGGCCGGTGCGCACCTGCGGCCGCGCCTCGGCCAGCTTGCGGAAATAGGCCATGCCCTCCTTCTCGCCCATCACCTTGACCAGCGAGGCGAACCAGTCGCTGTCGCTCGCTTCGATGCCGAGCTTGCCGTTCCAGCGCGGCAACAGCAAGTCCTGGTAGGTATTCGGCACCTCGTCCGGCTTGACCAGGGTGGTGTTGTAGGCGATCGTGAAAAAATTGAAACGGTCGGCCACGTACAGGCGGTGCGGCGGAAACGCGCTGGCCGGCAAGTCCTTGAACGAGGGGCTGAGAAATTCGGCGAGCATTTTTTCGCGCGCCAGGATCTCCATTTCCACGCCGTCGCTCTCGAGCACGTCCGGCGTGTAGCGGCCGGCGCGCGCTTCGGTGATCGTGCGCTGCACCATCTTCTCGCCGCTGGCGCGCCACAGCACGGTCTTGATCTTGTACTTCTTCTCGAACGCTTCGAGGATCGGCGCGGCATCCTTCGGATTGAGCGAGGTGTAGATCGACACCAGGCCTTCCTTGCGCGCGGCCTCGACCAGCTTTGGCTCGCGGTCGGCGCCCTGGTAGAGATAGATGGCGCCCACGGGCGCCGCTTGCGCCGACGCGATGCCCGGGGCCAGCAGCACACACATCAAGCCGCACAGGGCCAGCGTGCGCCACACCGCATTCCATCTCCCGCTTCGGTCCATATCCGCGTCCTGTCGTGTTGGTCTGGATCCCGCAGCCGGCGCCCGCGCGCCGGCCGCGGGCTGCATCAGAAGTTGTGGGCGATACCCACGGCAAAGGTCTTGATGTCCTGCCCGGTCGCAGGCTTGCCATTGTTGTAGTTGTTGTACACCGCCGAATCGCCGTTCCCCATGTAGGTGTAGACCGCGAACACCAGGGTGCGCTTGGAGAAGGAATAGCCGGCGCCGACGGTGGCCATCTTGCCGTCCAGGCCGTCGGTGTTGCAGGCCGCGTTGCCCACCAGCGCGCAACTGCCCGCCGTCGCCGCGCCGTAGGACGCGATCATCGTCACGTTGGCGATCTTCTGCTCGCCGGCGATCGACCAGGTCCGGTGCTTGTATTCCTGGAACTTGCCGACCGTGCCGCCGGTCTCGTTGTACTTGATGTTGGCGAGGTTCGCTTCGACCCGGGTGCTGTCGCTGAACTTGTATTGCGCGGTCCAGCGGATCGCCTCGTCGCGCGAGTGGGCCAGCGGGTTGGTGGCGTTGCTCAGCGCGGTCGGCACGTTCAGCGAGCCGCCGAACAGGTCGTAGTGGCGCTCGACGGCCACGGCCGCGTAGAGCGGGCCGGCTTCGTACTTGAGGCCGGTCGAGATCACGTTCTGGCGCTGGAAGTCGTTGGCCACCTCGCCCAGCGAATAATCGAACAGCGCCTGGAAGCCGCCGGCGAACTCGGGCGATTCGTAGACCAGGCTGTTGGCGCGCCGCAGGTGGAAGCTGGACGCGGAACTGCTGCCGATGCCGGGCTTGGACAGGATGTTACTGGTCGACAGGAAGTTGCCGCTCGAGATGCCGAGGTAGCTCATGGTGTCGCCCAGGTTCTTGTACACCGTGTCCATGCTGCCCAGCTTGACCGTGCCGTAATTGCTGGCCAGGCCGACGTAGGTGTCGCGGCTGAACAGGCTGGAGGTCGAGCTGTTGGTGCCGGTATCGACGCCGAAGCCGATCTCGAGCTGGAAGATCGCCTTCAGGCCGCTGCCCAGGTCTTCCGCGCCGCGAAAGCCGAGGCGCGAATTGGGCGAGTCTTCCGAGGTCGCGCGCACGTCGGCCGCGCTGGTCGGTGCCGCGGCCAGGGTGCTCACCGCCTGCCCCTTGGGCGTGGCGCCGGACACGTTGACGTTGACGATTTCCGGGTACAAGCGCCCGTAGATCGTCACGTTCGATTGGGCCTGCGCCGACAGCGCGCAGCAGCAGCCGAGCGCGCCGAGCGCGATGGCAGTCAGTTTCGTGTTCTTCATATTCATGTGTCTCCTGATTTTATTGTATGAGTCGAGCACTTCTGTTTTACTGCTGTGCCGCGCCGCTGGCCAGTGCGAACCAGCGGAACGGCGTTCCACTTTAAAACGGTGACAATTCCGCCTTGCCGGGCGCCTGGTTATGGTTTGGGAGGTAAATCGGCCAGTTCGGCCTGGTAAGCCGCTTCCATCCGCGAGCTCAGGCCGTGCTTGGACAGCGCGTTGGCGAACAGGTCGCGCACGGCCGGGCTCTCGTCGGCGTAGTCGATCTGGTCGCCGCCCACGCGCTGGCTGATCCATGCCTTCGGCACGCCTTGCGCGTTGCGGATCGACACCACTTCATGCTTGAACGCGAGGTAGCGCGCCGGTGTCGTGCCGGTATTGAAATGCTGGTGGAACCAGAGGTTGGGCGGCACCACCATCGAGCCGACCTGCCAGTCGTAGCGACGCGGCTCCTCGCCTTCCGGCCACATCAGGCTGTAGCCTTCGCCGGACAGGATGATCACGTGGGCGCCCGGGCCATGGCAGTGCGCCTTCTTGTAGGTGCCGATCGGGAATTGCGAGATGTGGCTGTTCATCGAGCCCTTGGCCATGTTGAAGCGGATATGGCCGCCGCCGGCGCCGCGCTCGGCCGCGCTGATCAGCGGCAGGTTGACCGCGTCGGCCACGAAGTTGGTCTCCAACAGCAGGCCTTTTTGCTCGCCCTTGTTGTCGAAGTAATCGGGCTCGCCCGAGAAGCGGTTCTTGAAATCGTATTTGGTGTTGAAGATGAAGTCGATGTCTTCGTACAGGTTGATCACCGACGGCCCGTTGGTGACCGACACGAAGCGCGCGGCGTCGCGCCCCGAACCGTTGAAGTGCTGGCAGGTGGCGTTCAGCGGAATCGCGAACAGCGAGCCGGCCTGCCATTCGAACGAGACCTTGCGGCCGGCGTCGTTCCAGACCGTGCTCGAGCCGCGGCCCTTGAGCACATAGATCATCTCTTCGAACAGCTGGCGTTGCGGCGCCAGCTGCTTGCCCGGCGCGATCTCGCAGACGTAGCAGTCGTTCGAGGTGCGCGAGGCTTCATGGTTGATGAACACCCCGGAGCCGCCGCGCCGCGCCCATGGTTTCAGGTCGACCGTGTGCAAGCTCGGCACATAGTGCGCGCTGATGATGTCGAGACCTTCGGTCGCGATCCAGCGGGTATAGGGCGATTCCTTTTCGCTTGCGAACTTCTTGGCCATTTCGGCTGAAACCAATGCATCTTTTGCCATCGAATACTCCAATATCGGTCTTTAAAAAAATGCTAAACGCCGTCGTTCCCGGGCTTGGCGCCCCCCTTGGCGGGAACCCATGTCCCGCATGCCAGATAGTCAGCATGGATTCCCGCCAAGGGGGGCGCCAAGCCCGGGAATGACGTGCCTCACGCTTTGTTACGCATCAGTTGCGCCACCAGCTCGGCGTCGAGGATCATGCCGGGCCGGTACTCGGGCGCATCCTCGATCTGTTCGAGGTCGTTCAGGCCGAACTTCTGGTAGATCCGGTTGATCGCCGAGATCAGGCGCACCGGCCGCGCCGGATCGGCGTTGAAATGCTGGTGGATGGTGTTCGGCGGGAGGTAGATCACGTCGCCCGCTTCCCATTCGAAGCGCTTGATCTCGTCCTGCGGCTTCCAGTGGTAGGTGTCGGTGATCTCGACGTCGCAGTCCTGGTGCAGGTCGTAGCCGCGGCCTTCGAGCACGTACACGCACTCCTCGGCCAGGTGGCGGTGCTTGCCCGAACGGCTGCCCGGCGGGATCAGCTGCATGTAGGCGTCGACCGACTCCATGCGGGTGTTCATCTGCTCGTTGAGCAGGTGCTTGAGGATGCCCTGGCGCGACATCTCCCACGGCATCTCGTGCGGATGCACGACTTTCTTGCGTTTGCTGTTGCGCTGCGGCGCCGCCGTCGCGTCGTCCAGCAAGCCTTGGTACAAGGCCTCGTTGCCGCTGCCTGTCATCCAGGTCTTTGATTCGCCCCATGCCATCAGGTATCTCCCTAAAAATGGTTGCTCACGCCGGGTCGGCGTGATTGAAATCGGATTCCGCCTCGCGCACCTGGAAGCCCTCGCCGCCCGGCGCCGCGGTGGCCGCGCGCGGCTCCACCTGGTACTGGAACAGCATGTTCATG
>DASRXO010000770.1:0-5649 GCA_035654095.1 Telluria sp. | reverse complement strand
CGGCCATCCAGATGAAACCGATCGCGCCGATGGCCACGAACGCGGCTTGCCATCCCCAGGCGGCGGCGATCAGCGGCACCGTCAGCGGCGCCAGGATCGCGCCGACGTTGGCGCCCGAGTTGAAGATCCCGGTGGCGAACGAGCGCTCCTTCTTGGGGAAGTATTCGGCGGTGGCCTTGATCGCGGCCGGGAAGTTACCCGCCTCGCCGACCGCCAGCACCCCGCGCGCGAGCATGAAGCCGGCGATCGAGACCGGCACCGCGGCCAGCCCGCACGCGGCCAGCACGGCGGACACGCCGACGCCGAGCGGGATCGCATACGAGTGCATGATGGCGCCGACCGACCACACCACGATCGCCAGAATGTAGGCGCGCTTGGTGCCGACCTTGTCGATCACGCGGCCGGCGAACAGCATCGCGATCGCGTACACGAACTGGAACACCGAGGTGATGTTGGCGTAGTCGGTATTGGACCAGCCGAATTCCTTGGACAGATCGGGCGCCAGCAGGCTGAGGACCTGGCGGTCGAGGTAGTTGACCGTGGTAGCGAAAAACAGGAGTGCACAGATGGTCCATCTGTACTTTCCGATGACAGGCTGGTTCATGACGTCACTTTTGGTTATTGATCTCGCGTCCCCTCGAGATATACGACATCGTACAACCTAAAATGACGAGATGCAAGTAGTACGGCAGGTGGTGCTGCGCTCACCCGCCCCTAAGTTATACGACAACCCGGGGCTTGCGATTTTGCAAACAGCCGAGCGTGCCGCTTCCTAGAATGAAATCGTCAACCCGCTTCCCTCTCCGTCCCTGGAGCTCACGATGCACGCCACGATCACCGCCGGCGCCCTGGCGCTGGCACTGCTGTCCGGCCCCGCCGCGGCGCAGGACGCGCTGCCCGATGGCGCCGGCATTCCCTTGTGGGGCAAGGACACGCGCGCGGTGCTGGCGGCCTTCCTGCTGGCGGACCAGCGTGCTTCCGGCGCGCTGGCCGGCGAGCCGCGCGCGAGCATCGACGTCGGCCAGCGCCGCAACGCGGGGGACGCCATGCCGGCGCAGCTGGCGCTTGGCCTGCGCGTCGAACTCGCCGACAGCCGCAGCGAGGCGCACGGACCGTGGTGCCTGCAGTTCAGGGTCGCGCGCCGCGGGGCCCAATTGCGCTCCTCGATCCCGGTGCCGCGCCACACGGTCGCCATGCTCACCCTCGGCACCGAGTTCTGAGCCACACGCCGGTTGCGCGGAACGGAATTGCCAAACTATACTGCGGTGGGTGAGGCAGCGGCCTCGCGCAACCACAGGGACGCCACATGCGCAGGACTTTGCTCGTATTGACTCCACTGCTGCTGGCCGGCTGCGTCGACCAATCGGCCAGCTACGCCATCGACGGCAATAGCGACCAGGCGCTGACGGTGCGCGCGGAACAGGAGTACTTCTGGAGCGACGACCTCACGCTGCGGCTGATCGTCTCGCGCATGCCCGATTGCCAGCGCCAGTATTCGCTGGCGACCCTGGCCGCCGCCGAAGCCGAAGTCGAACTGTATGCGAGCGGCGACAATCTGTTCACGCTGCGCGCGGGGAAGCAGGCCTGGCAGGTCGACGCCCAGACCTGCGTGCAAACGCCGGCCGCGCCGCAGGACGCGCCGGGCGAGAAGATCGGCAGCTTCAAGATCGGTGACGAGAAGATGCTGTTCGAGCCGGCGCCGCCTGCAGCCGCAGCGGTACCTGCGCCCGCCGCCCCCGCCGCCGCAGCCCAATAAGCCGCGCCCAACGCGGGCGCAGCGGGCGGGCTAGAATGGATGATCGACGACCATCCGGAGCAGCTCACATGTCCTTTTCCTGGCAAGCCTTCGCCATCGCCTCCGCCATCTTCGCCGCCATGACGGCGATCCTCGCCAAGATCGGCGTGGCGCAGATGAACAGCAATATGGCCACCTTGATCCGCACCGTGGTGATCCTGCTGGTGACGGCCATGATCATCTCGGCGCGCTCGGAGTGGCAGAAGCCGTCCGGCGGCAGCTGGGTGGGCTGGGCGTGCCTGGTGGCGTCGGGCGTGACGACCGGCCTGTCGTGGCTGTGCTACTTCCGCGCGCTGCAAATGGGGCCGGTGTCGGCGGTCGCGCCGATCGACAAGATGAGCGTGGCGCTGGTGATCGTCAGCGGCTGGCTGATTCTGGGCGAGCCGTTCACCCTCAAGGGCGCGCTCGGCGGCAGCCTGGTGGTGGCCGGCGCGCTGGTGCTGGCCCTCTGAGCCGGCCGGCTAGCGCGGCGCGAGCAGCTGGTGCAGGCGATCCACCGCGGCCTGGCGGCCGATGCGTTCGAGCGCCTGTTCGAGCAAGGTCTTGCCGCCCTCGCGCATCAGGGTCCATTGGGTGAAGTATTCGTGCACCGTGCGCCAGGGCGGAAACTCGGGCGGCACGTTGCGCCAGGTGCTGCCCCGGTCGAGCAGGTAGAGCACGGCACAGAACACATCGTACAGGTCGTGCTTGCGCGGCCGGGTCTTCTTGCGCGCCGCCTCCAGCATGCCGCGCACCGACTCGAACTGTTCCCGCGTTACGTCGCTGGCAAATTCCGGTCTCGCCATAGTCGCCCCCAATCAGCGTTTGAGGCGAAGATGCGGAACGGGTTCCCCAAATTTTTGTCTGTCGCTAGGCTTGCCGGCGTGCGGCCTGGCGCAGGGCGGCGGCGTGTTCGCTGCTGCCGCTCCACAGGCCGAGCTTGGCCTCGATGCGCTGCAACTGGGTGCGGTTGCGCTGGCTGAAGGCGTCGCGCATGGCGCCCAGTTCCTGCAGCAACTGGTGCGCCAGCTGGTCGATGCGCGGCGCCTCGTGCGGCGCGAAATCGACCAGCCCCTGCAGGTAGGTCGCGCCCCACTGCAAGCGCGTGGCCGGGCCGGTGGCGCGCTGCCAGGCGCGCTCGTACCAGCTCACCGCGCCGGCCGCGTCGCCGCGCTTCTTGGCGATGGCCGCCAGGTTATGCATGAAGTAGTAGGGCGCATGCGAGGCCTCCAGTTCGGCCAGCAACAGCTGTTCGGCCTCGTCCAGCATGCCGGCGTCGGACAGCACGCCGGCCGCGGTGTTGAGCAGGGTATGGCGCATGGCCGGCTCGTGCACCGCGGCCACCGCCTGCGCCACGCGCTCGCGCGCCAGCTCGTTCAGCAGCGGGATCGGCGCCCCCAGGCGCGACAGGCGCACGCGGGTGCGCAAGGCGGCCAGCTGGTCGGCGACGGTGAGGGCCGGGTCGGCCTCCAGCGTTGCGAGCGCCGCGGCCCAGCTGCGGCACAGGCGGGTGCGCGCATCGGTGTGCGGCTCGGTCAGGAAGCGCACCAGGTCGACCGCGTAGTTGGTCACGATGTCCATCTGCGCAAACACGTCCTTCGGCGCGGCCAGCGTGGCCTCGAGCCGCGCGATGGCGGCGCGGCGGTCGACGCCACCCTTGCCCGAAGTGGCCACGGCATGCAGCGCCAGCCAGTCGAGCCGCACCGCCGCGGCCGGCAGCGTGCAGGCGCGCGTCATGCTGGCGACGATGGCCGCGAAGTCGAGGTTCTTGACCAGTTGCTGCTCGTCGGTATCCCAGGAGTAGAAGCTGAGCAGGCGCCATTCGTCGTCGGCCAGCACGCGCTCGCGCGACAGCGCCACGCTGAGCGACTGCGCGGCCGTGAAGCGCGCGTTCAGCGCCAGCGCGAGGATCTCGACGAAACGCTGGCCATCGAGCTCGCACGGCAGGCGCGCCACTTCGGCGCCGTCGGGCCGGTAGACCACCAGGGTCGGATAGCTGCGCAGCTTGAAGCGTTCGGCCAGCTGCTGCGCGCCGGCGCTGTCGCCGTCGATGTGCAGCGCGACGAAGGACTGCGACAGCGCGATGAAGTCGGGGCGGCCGAACACGCTGGCCTTGAGCCGGTTGCAGGGCGGGCACCAGGCCGCGCCCCAGTACAGGAACAGCGGCCGGCCGCTGGCCTTGGCCAGGGCGAAGGCGGCGTCCGGATCGCCGCTGTGCCAGTCGATCGCGGCCATCGGCTTAGGACTCGCGCGCCAAGGCCAGGAATTCGGTGCGCAGCGCCAGGTTCGGCTGCAGCTCGCCCAGCATGGCCGAGGTGATGGTCTCTTCGCCCGGGGTGCGGATGCCGCGGCTCTCCATGCACATGTGGCGGCACTTGACGACCACCCCGACCGCCTTCGGCTCCAGCACTTCCATCAGCGCGTTGGCGATCTGGATCGTCATGCGTTCCTGCACCTGCAGGCGCTTGGCGAAGCAATCGACCAGCCGGGTCAGCTTCGACAGGCCGACGATCTTCCCGTTCGGCAGATAGCCGATGGTGGCCTTGCCGAAGAACGGCGCGAGGTGGTGCTCGCAATGGCTGTAGACGGGGATGCCGCGCACCACGATCAACTCGTTGTACTCCTCGGCGCCGTCTTCGAAGGCCTTCAGCAGTTCCACCGGATCCTGGTCGTAGCCCGAGGTCCAGTGCTTCCACGCCTTGGCGACGCGCGACGGGGTCTCGGCGAGGCCGGGACGATTCGGGTCCTCGCCCAGGCTGGTGAGCAAACGGCGCCAGTCTTTTTCGGAGAAAGCGTCATGGGACATAGTCAAACCTTAAAATTTACGATTGCCGTCAGTATATAGAAAATGCCGGGGCGGCACCGGCGCGGGGAAGGATTGCGCAAACCGGACTCGGGCGCGGCAGGGCTGGATTAGGGTGAGGCTTATTGTCCTGTCGAGCGGAGGCCGCCATGTTCGGAAGCACAGTCCTGGAAGTCGCGATCGGGCTCACGTTTTGTTATGCGGCGCTGGCGCTGATCGTCAGCACGGTGCAGGAGGCGCTGGCGTCGGCGCTGCGGCTGCGTGCACGGGTGCTGCTCGATGGCGTCAAGAGCATGCTCAACGATCCAGGCTTCGATGCGCTGGCGCGCGCGGTGTATGCGCATGCGCTGGTCAATCCGCACGACGACGGCAAGGCGCTCGACCAGCGCAGGCTGAAGGCCAAGCCCTCGTATATCGAACCGGCGCATTTCGCGATCGCGCTGCTCGATGCGATCCAGAGCATTCCGGGCGACTTCGCGCAGCTCGGGCGCGACATCGATGCGCTGCCCGACGCGCAGCTGCGGCGTGCGCTGCAAGGCATCTACCAGCGCGCCGATGGCGACCTCGAAGGCGTCCGGGTGCAGCTGGCGGGCTGGTTCGGCAGCGCGATGGCGCGGGTGTCGGGCGCGTACAAGCGGCGCGCGCAGCTGGTGTCGCTGTTGCTGGCGCTGCTGCTGGCGGTGCTGTTCAACATCGACAGCATCCATCTGTTCCGCACGCTGTGGCAGCATCCGGGCCTGGCGGCGCAACTGGGCGCGCTGCCCACGCTCGACCCGCGCACCTTCGATGCGCTGTGGACCTTGCCGCTGGGCTGGCGCAGTTTCCCGCCGCGGCTCGATGCGGCCTTTGTGCTCAGCGTCGCGGGCTGGACGATCACCGCCACCACCGCCCTGTTCGGCGCGCCGTTCTGGTTCGACCTGATGCAGCGCGCGGTGCAGATGCGCGGGACGGGGGCGAAGCCGAAAAGCTAAGGAAAACCGGGGTCAGTGCCGGCATTCGGACACGAGCTCAACAGGCGCGCCTGTTGAGCTCGTGTCCGAATGCCGGCACTGACCCCGGTTTTCCTTAGCTT
>DASRXO010000769.1:0-2450 GCA_035654095.1 Telluria sp. | reverse complement strand
CACCGCGCGCGCGACGAGGGCCTGCTCGAGGTGGCGCTGACGCGCGCCCGCTTCCTCGAGACGATCGGGGCGCGGACCTTGTCGGCCGCGCAGCGCGACGAGATTTTCCTGGTGGGTTTGTTGTCGCTGTTCGACGTGCTGCTTGGCATGCCGATGCCCCAGATCCTCGACAAGCTGCATTTGTCGGCCGCGGTGCAGGACGTGCTGCTGCGCAGCGTCGGCCCCTACGGCCCGTACCTGATGCTGGCGCTGCTGGTCGAGCGCGGCATGAGCGGGCGCGCCGCCGAGATCGCCACTACGCTGGGCATCGCGCCGGCGCTGCTGGGCGACACCAGCAGCGCGGCCTTCCAGTGGGCGCAGGACTCGCTGCGGCAAACCCTGGCGGATTAGCCGTCGTTCCCGGGCTCGGCGCCCCCCTTGGCGGGAATCCATGGCGCGCACGCTCAGCATCGGTCCCCGCTTTCGCGAGGACGACCTTACTTAATCCACAGGCGGATCGAATCCCAGGCGCGGCCGAGGATGCTCGCCTGCGGCACTTCTTCCAGCGCCACCACCGGCAGTTCAAGCATCGCCTTGCCGTCGACCATCATCTTCAGGGTGCCGACGCGGCCATTCTGCGCCAGCGGCGCGACCAGCGGGTCCTTGCGCTCGAGCACAGGCTTGAGCTTGGCCGCCACACCCTTCGGCACCGTCACCTGGATGTCGTTCGGGAAGCCGATCTTGACCGTGCTCTTCGAGCCCTTCCAGACTTCCGGCGTGGCGATCGCCTGGCCCTTGCTGTACAGCTTGACGGTGTCGAAATTCTGGAAGCCCCAGTTCAGCAGCTTCTGGCTTTCCTGGGTGCGCGAGGAATCCGAGGTGGCGCCGAGCACCACCGAAATCATGCGCCGCTCGCCGGCCGGGCCGTTCGGCCGGTGCGCCGAGGCGATCATGCAAAAGCCGGCCGCTTCGGTGTGGCCGGTCTTCATGCCGTCCACGGTCGGGTCCAGCCACAGCAGGCGGTTGCGGTTCGGCTGGGTGATCTTGTTGTAGGTGAAGCTCTTGACCGAGTCGATCTTGTAGAACTCGGGATAGTCGGCGATCACGCGCGAGGCCAGCACTGACAGGTCTTGCGCGGTCGAATAGTTTTCCGGGCTCGGCAGGCCGTGCGGATTGCCGAAATGGGTATTCTTCAGGCCCATGCGCTCGGCCTCGCGGTTCATCATGGTCACGAACACGGCTTCGTCGCCGGCCACCGCTTCGGCCAGCGCCACCGCGGCGTCGTTCCCCGACTGCACCATCAGGCCGTACAGCAGGTCGCCGACCTTGACCGGGGTGGCCGGGTCGATGAACATCTTCGAGCTGCTGGCGTCGACCTTCCAGGCCTTGACCGAGACATTGACCATCTGGTTGATGTCGATCTTCTTGTCCTTCAGCGCGGCGAAGGTCAGGTAGGCCGTCATGATCTTGGTCAGCGAGGCCGGCTCGATGCGCGCATTCGGATCTTGCGAGGCGATCACCTGGCCGCTGGTGGCGTCCAGCAGGATCCAGGACTTGGCCGCGATGGTCGGCACCGGCACGGTCTGCGCGACGGCAGCCGACATCAGCAGGGCACTGGCGGCCAGGGCCGCAAACAATTTTTTCATGGGAATCGTGTACTCAAAAAGAAAAGGGGGTGCGTAGGCAATGCCTTAAAGCATTGCCGTGAATGAAGAGGCCCAATTATAGCGCCCGCGCCCGCTTATTCCGCACGCTTCCACAGCGCAAGCACGAAGTTTTTTATGTGGTTCAGTTTGCGGTGGAAAAAATGGTCGGCGCCCGGCACCACGATCACCGGCAAGTCTTGCGGACGGGCCCAGTCGAATACCTGCTGCAAGGTGATGGTGTCGTCGAGTTCGCCATGGATCAGGATGGTGTCGGCCGGCACCTCGGGCATCGGCCATTTGCCGGCCGCGACGCCGATCAGCACCAGCCGTTCGGCCGGGCGGCCCGCGGTGGCCAGGCGCTGCTGCAGCTGGCCCTGGACGAAGGTGCCGAACGAGAAACCGGCCAGCGCCACCGGCAGGCCGGGGAAGCGTGCCTGCATGTGGTCCAGCATGGCGGCCATGTCGTCGGTCTCGCCGCGGCCTTCGTCGTGCTTGCCCTCGGAGGCGCCGACGCCGCGGAAGTTGAAGCGCGCCACCGCATAGCCGAGCGCGATGAAGGTGCGCGCCAGCGTCACCACGATCTTGTTGTCCATGGTGCCGCCGTACAGCGGGTGCGGATGGGCCACCAGCGCGATGCCGCGCGGCGTTTCTTCAGGCAGGTCGAGCACGCATTCCATGGCGCCGGCGCCGCCGGCCAGGGTGAATTTTTCGGAGTTCTTGTTCATGTGAAGTAAAGCGGGGTTCAGATTTTGAGGCGGTCGACCACTTTGCCGCCGACCAGGTGGCTGTCGATGATCTCATCGATGTCGCTGGTGTCGATGTAGG
>DASRXO010000768.1:0-3188 GCA_035654095.1 Telluria sp. | reverse complement strand
CATCTTCAAGCAGCCCGGCATCGGCGGCGAGGTGCGCTGGCACCAGGACGCGAGCTTCTTCGAGACCACGCCGGTCAGCGTGACCACCTTCTGGTTCGCGCTGGAAGACGCGACCATCGCCAACGGCTGCCTGTGGGTCGAGCCGGGCGGCCACCGCGGCCCGATGCGCGAGCGTTTCGTGCGCGAGGGCGATGTCACGCGCATGGAAAAACTGGACGGCACGCCGTGGCCGGACGACAGCCGCGCGGTGGCGCTGGAGGCCAAGGCCGGCAGCCTGGTGTGCTTCCACGGCCTGCTGCCGCATTACAGCGCGCCGAACCGCTCGCCGGTCTCGCGCCACGCCTACACCTTGCACGCGACCGACGGCCGCAGCGCCTACTCGCCGCGCAACTGGATCCAGCGCGACGCGACGCTGCCGGTGCGCGGTTTCGATTAAGGCCCGGACCCGAATCTTAAAGCGCCAGTATCGACAGCCCGGCGTCGCTGTCGCGCGTCGGCGCGATCTTCGGAATCCGGATCGTGACGCTGGTGCCGCTGTCCGGGATCGAGGCGATGCCGATGGTCCCGCCCAGCATGCCGGTGACGATGTTGTAGACGATGTTCATGCCCAGCCCCGAGCCGCCCTGCCCCATCTTGGTGGTGAAGAAGGGGTCGAACACCTGATGCAGGATCTTGGGCGGCATGCCGACGCCGTCGTCGCGGAAGTCGATCAGCACCTGGCCGTCGCCGGTGTCGCGCGCGCCGATCGTCAGCCGCGCGCTGCTGCGGCCGTCGAAGGCATGCAGCAGCGCGTTGTTGATCAGGTTCGACAGCACCTGCCCCACGCTGCCCGGATACGAGTCGAGCACCAGCGTCGCCGGCGCGTCGAGCACCGCCTCGCAGTTGGCGCGCCGCAGCTGCGCGGCGTAGGTGGCCAGGGTGTCGCGCAGCACCTCGCAGAGGTCGAAGCGGCGCCGGTTGTCGCTGGTCTGGTCCACCGCCACCTGCTTGAAGGAGGTGATCAAATCGGCCGCGCGGCGCAGCGAGTTGGTCATGATGCCGCAGGCCAGCCGGCTGTCGGCCAGGTGCGCCTCGAACGCCGAGCGCTTGATGCCGCCGCTCGCGTAGCGCTTCTCGAAATCGGCCACCATGTCGGCCAGCGCGGTGGCGGTCAGCAGGCTGTTGCCGATCGGGGTGTTCAGTTCGTGCGCGATGCCGGCCACCAGCGCGCCCAGCGACGCCATCTTCTTTTGCTGCGCGAGTTCGGCCAGGCTGTGTTCGAGGCCGTGCTTGGCGTCGACCAGCGCGGCCTCGGTCCGTTTGCGCTCGCTGATGTCCTGGATCACCCACACCCCGCCCTTCGACAGGTCGGCCGCGTCGAGCGCCTTGCCGTTGATCAGGCACCAGATCGGCGAGCCGTCCTTGCGCACCAGTTCCAGCTCGTGTTGCCAGCGCCGGGTTTGCGGATCGACCGCGAACGGGTCGGGCGTGCCCTCGCGCGACAGCAGCCGCGTCGGCTGTCCCGCCAGTCCGCCCGGCCAGTAGCCCATGATTTCTTCCATGCCGCGGTTGCAGCGCATGATCACGCCATCCGCGAACAGGGCGATGCCGACGCTGGCGCTGTCCTGGAAGGCGCGCTGCTCGTCGAGCGTGACGCGCAGCCGGGCCGCCAGGGTGCGGCTGCGGTCCGAGGCGATCATCAGCGCGGCGATCAGGGCGCTGATCACCACGCCGCCGGCGCCGATCAACAGCACGCGGGTCAGGTCGCGGCTGTAGCGGCTGCCCGCCAGCGCGCCGAACTGCATCACCCACTGGCGCTGGGCGACGTTGACGCGCGCCTCGGTACGCAACGCGGCCAGGGTCGGCAAGGCCGGATTGCCGGTGTCGAACAGCAGCTTGTCGGCGCGCGGCGGCAACGCGGGCCCGTCGTGGACGCTGCCGGCGTCGTAGATGCGGATCGCCATGTGGCCGATCAGGGGCGGGTCGATCACCTCGCGCATCAGGCGATCGACGCGGAACACGATCGCCACCATCCCGACCAGCGCGGCGCGCCGATGGGCCACGGTATCGGTCGGCATGCCGCTACGGTAGACCGGCGCGCGCGCCACGAAGCCGGCCTGGCCGCTGGCGTCCTGCACCAACTCGATGCGCCCGGTGGCCGCCACCTCGCCGCTGTCGCGCCCCAACTCGATCGCCGCCCGATGCGGCGGCAGCGCGGCCAGGTCGAGGCCGAAGGCGCTCTCGTTGCCCTTCATCGGCTCGTTGTACTCGATGATGTAGTGGTCGTCGCGCGCCGCCTCGGGATGGATCTTGAAGGCCGGGTAGCCGTCCGGCGTCAGCGCGGTGTCGGCGCGCACCGCGTCGCGGAAGGCGCCCAGTCCGGACGCCGGCACGTAGCGCACGAACTGGATCGCCTGGAAGCCCGGATAGCGCTGGGTGAGCTTGAGTTCGCGCACGAAGCGCGCGAACTGGGCGCGGTCGGCGTGCTCGTTCACCGCGAACATGCCCTTCAGGCTAAACAGCATGTCGAAGTAGGTCTGGAGCCGGACGCTGGTGTCGCTGGCGACCTTGTCGGTGTCGCGCTGGAAGTTGGCGCGGATCTGGGCGTCCTGCGCGCTGCCCATCAGCAGGCAGCTCCACACGGTCAGGCACATCCCGACGGCGAAGGCCACGTATCCCTGGTTCCGCATCGCTTGGCCAGGCCCCGGTTCAGTCGGCGTCGCGGAATTCGGCGGCGATGGCCCTGAATTTCTCTTCGATCAGCAGCATCGCGTCCACGATATCGGGATCGAAATGCTCGCCGCGCCCCTGGCGGATCAGTTCCAGCGCGGTCTCGTGGGTGAAGGCCGGCTTGTAGACGCGCTTCGAAATCAGGGCGTCGTAGACGTCGGCCACCGCCATCAGGCGCGCCGACAGCGGAATCGCATCGCCCTTCAAGCCTTGCGGATAACCGGAGCCGTCCCACCTCTCGTGGTGCGAATAGGTGATCTCGCCCGCATAGCGCAGGAACGGGGTGCTGGCGCCCAGCGTGCGCTCGACGCCGGCGATCGCGTCGCGGCCCTCGATCGTGTGGCGCTGCATGGTCTCGAATTCGTCCGGCGTCAGGTGGCCGGGTTTCAGCAGGATCGCGTCCGGCACGCCGACCTTGCCGATGTCGTGCAACGGCGCGGCCTTGGCCATCAGCGCGATCGCGGCGTCGCTCAGTTCGG
>DASRXO010000767.1:0-2302 GCA_035654095.1 Telluria sp. | reverse complement strand
GGTCGTCGTCCAGCACGCGCAGGCCGTACTGGCGGATCTTGGCGTCGGTCGAATAGATGTCGATCACGTCCACCTGGCGCTGCGCCAGCGCCTCGTAGGCGATGCCGTGATCGAGACCGCGCGGCTGCTGCGGCAGGCCGTAGCGCTGCGCGAGGCCGGGCCAGCCGTCGGCGCGGCCGATGAATTCGTGCGACAGGCCGAAGCGCAGCTCCGGCCGCTGCGCCAGTTCGGACAGCTTGCCGACGCCGGCCGCGTCGCCGCGCATCGCCAGCGCATAGGTGTTGTTGAAGCCGAGCGGCACGCCGACGCCGAGGCCGAGCGGCTTGAGCGCGGCGCGCATCTGCTCGAGCGTGGTGGGCGTCGGGTTCTTCAGGATCTCGAGGTCGATGGTGCCGAGATATTCGGGATAGACGTCGATGCTGCCGGCCTGCAGCGCGGCCAGCACGATCGCCGTGTTGCCCAGGCCTTGATGATGTTCGGCCTTGACGTGGGGGGCCGCGGTCTGGGTCAGCACCTCGCCCAGGATGTACGATTCGGTGAAGCGCTTGGAGCCGACGCGCAGCACGTCGTCGGCCGCGTGGACGCCGGCGCTGGCGCTGAACAGCAAGACCGCCAGCCAGCGGATGGCCGCATCGAAGGTGGTGCGCACGCGCTCTCCCGGGAAAATTAACCGGGCAAGCTTACCACCGGTTCGCGCAGCACGCCCGCGTTGACCACCCCGCGGCAGGGATTGAAGCCGATCGCATAGGCCAGGTCGGCCGGGCGCGTGATGTCCCACAACGCGAAGTCGGCGCGCTTGCCCAGCTCCAGCGTGCCGATCGCGTGCTCGCGTCCCAGCGCGCGCGCGGCGTGCACGGTACAGCCGGCCAGCGCCTCCTGCGGCGTCAGGCGCCACAGGGTGCAGGCCATGTTCATCGCCAGCAGGATCGAGGTCATCGGCGAGGTGCCCGGATTGCAGTCGGTGGCGACCGCCATCGACACGCCGGCGGCGCGCAGCGCGGCCACCGGCGGCGGCGTGGCGTCGCGCAGGAAGTAGTAGGCGCCGGGCAGCAGCACCGCCACCGTGCCGGCCGCCGCCATCGCCGCGACGCCTGCCGGCGTGAGGTGCTCGAGGTGGTCGGCCGAGAGTCCGCCATAGCGCGCCACCAGCGCCGCGCCGCCCTGGTCGGACAACTGCTCCGCATGCAGCTTGACCGGCAGGCCCAGCGCGCGCGCCGCGGCGAACACGCGCTCGGTCTGGGCGCTCGAAAAGGCGATGCGCTCGCAGAAGGCGTCCACCGCATCGACCAGGCCCTGGCCCGCCAGCGCCGGCAGCATGTGCTCGCAGATGTCGGTAATGTAGTCGTCGGCGCGGCCCGCGAATTCCGGCGGCAGCGCATGGGCGCCGAGGAAGGTCGCCGCCACTTGCACCGGCAGCGCCTGCGCCACGCGGCGCGCCACGCGCAGCATCTTGGCCTCCGCTTCGAGCGTCAGGCCGTAGCCGGACTTGATTTCGATGGTGGTCACGCCCTCGGCCAGCAGGCTGGCCACGCGCGGCAGGCTGACGCGCAGCAGCCCGTCTTCGGACGCGGCGCGGGTCGCGCGCACGGTCGCCATGATGCCGCCGCCGCTGCGCGCGATGTCCTCGTAGCTGGCGCCGTTCAAACGCGCCTCGAACTCGTCGCTGCGGTTGCCGGCGTGGACGATGTGGGTGTGGCAGTCGATCAGGCCCGGCGTGATCCAGCGGCCGCCGCAATCGTGCACCACGGTCGCGCCTTGCGGCGCCTGCGCGCGCGGGCCGAGCCAGGCGATGCGGCCGTCCTTGACCGCGATCGCGGCGTCCAGCATGGCGCCGTAGCCGCCGGCCATCGTGGCCAGCTGCGCGTTCGTGTACAAGGCGTCCCACCGCGGCTGCATGGCGCGCCTCAGAGCAGGAAAATGTCGACGATGAAGACGGTGGCCGGCGTCGCGGTCTCCAGCGTCCAGGTCTTGTCGGTGTCGAACACCACGGCGTCGAAGCGCACCATGCCGATCCGCTCGTCGTCGCTGCTGGCGGAGATGCTCTCGCCGTCGGCCAGGAACAGGATCGCCATGTCGCCGCGCGGCGCGAAGACCGAGGCGCGGTCCAGCCGGCGCTGGCCGAAGCGGTGCTGGCACCAGGCGCGCCGTGTCATCACGTTGAAGTCGGTGCTCGGCCCGCCGTTCGGCGCCGCGCGGATCACCGACTCGCCGGCGAACTCGATGGTCGGGTCCTCCTCGCTGAGGGTGATGCGGCGCGCGCCGTCGATGTCGAGCACGACGCCCGGTCCCTCGACCAGCGCCA
>DASRXO010000766.1:0-4703 GCA_035654095.1 Telluria sp. | reverse complement strand
GCCGGAAGTGGTTGGCCAGATCATGAGCACCAAGGTGGTCACCGCGCGCGACAGCACCCCGATCGTCGAGCTGGTGCCGCTGATGACCAATACCGGGCTGCACCATATCCCGGTGGTGGACCACGACGGCCGCTTTGCCGGCATCGTGACCCAGTCCGACCTGGTCGCGGCCCTGTACGAGCACGCGCTGGGCGGGGCTTGATTACGCCGTGTCGGCGCCGCAGCACTTCTTGTATTTCTTGCCGCTGCCGCAAGGGCAATCGTCGTTGCGGCCGACCTTCGGCTCCTCGCGCTTGACGGTCTGCACCGCGGCCTTGCGCAGCGGCACCCAGAAGCGTTGGATGGCCGGCAAGTTCGCCTCGATCTCGAGCGCCAGCTTGTGGCCCTTGACCGGGTCGTCGACCTCGGACAATTCCTCTTCCTCGATCTCGTCGGCGCCCAGCAGGTAGATCGGGCGCATCAGCGGCGCCAGCTCGGACGCCCAGATCGGGTCCCAGGAGCCGGGCCGCAGCTCCATGCCTTCCCAGAAGCCCCAGCACCAGGCTTCGGCGTCGATCAGGGTGGCGCCGTCCTGCTCGTGCTCGCAGAACAGGGGCTCGAATTCCTTGGGCGCGACTTCGAAGGTGACCAGCACCTCGTTCATGAAACGCATGATCAGCTGGATGATGCGTTCTTCTTCCTTGCTGTTCTTCCACTTCGGCACGGCCTTCGGGTCGTCGCCCCAGATCTGCAGCAGCCACTCGGCCGGCATGATGGTTTCCGGGCCGATCGCGATCGCGGTCAGGTAGCCGTGCAGGGTGTCCATCGTCATCGCATCGTCGGGACTGCGGTCGGACAACAGGAATTGGTCGAGTTCGTCGAATTCTTTTTCCGACAGGGGCTGGTCGAGTTGCATGGGGTGCTCTTACTGAATGGCTAGGAAGGCGCTAGTGTAACCTGTGGCGGCCGCGCAGCCTGGTTTCTGGCGGGCGGGCTTACAATGGCGGCATGAACAGTCATCCGCCCGAACCGCCCGCCGCTACCGCCGTCCACCCCTTCGCCGCGCTCGGCCCCGAGTGCGTGCTCGACGCGCTCGACAGCGTCGGCTTGCGCGCCGACGGCCGCCTGCTGGCGCTGAACAGCTACGAGAACCGCGTCTATCAAGTGGGGATGGAGCAGACCCGCGAGGGCGGGGCTGCGGGCGCCCCTGTCATTGTCAAGTTTTACCGGCCCCAGCGCTGGAGCACGGCCGCGATCCTCGAAGAGCACGCCTTCGTGCAAGAACTGGCCGAGCGCGAGATCCCGGTGGTGCCGGCGCTGACCCTGGGCGGCGCCACCCTGCACGCCTTCGGCGGCTTCAGTTTCGCGGTCTTCCCGCGCCGCGGCGGCCGCGCGCCCGAGCTCGACGATCCGGCCACGCTGGAGTGGATCGGCCGCTTCATCGGCCGCATCCACGCGGTCGGCGCGCTGGCGCCGTTCGCCGAACGGCCGGCGCTGACCATCGAGACCTTCGGGCGCGAGCCGCGCGACTACCTGCTCGGCCACGGCTTCATTCCGCACGAGCTGCTGGCGGCCTACACCAGCGTGGTCGACCAGGCGCTGGCCGGGGTCGCGCACTGCTTTGCGCGGGCCGGCGCGCTGCCGCTGCTGCGCCTGCACGGCGATTGCCACGCGGGCAATGTGCTGTGGACCGGGGACGGCCCGCACTTCGTCGACTTCGACGACAGCCGCATGGGCCCGGCGGTGCAGGACCTGTGGATGCTGCTGTCGGGCGAGCGCCACGACATGGTGCGCCAGATGGGCGACATCCTGGCCGGCTACGAGGATTTCTGCGAGTTCGACCCGCGCCAGTTGTACCTGGTCGAGGCCTTGCGCACCCTGCGCCTGATCCATTATGCGGCCTGGCTGGCGCGGCGCTGGGACGATCCGGCCTTTCCGGCCGCCTTCCCGTGGTTCAATACCCAGCGCTATTGGCAGGACCGGATCCTCGAATTGCGCGAGCAGGTGGCCTTGATGGACGAGCCGCCGCTGTGGCCGGCGTAAGCTCAAAGCGCCGAATTGACCGCGTTTCCCCCGTCTCCTTGGCGGGCTGAACGGGTAAAGACTGGCCGATAATCGTCGTTAAGCGGTCCTGCCTCGGGACCCGGTCCTCATAGCGAGAACGACGATGGAAGCAGCCCTGCACGACGACACCGAACTGACAATCGACCTGCCTGCGGCCGCCAACGAGCCGCAGAAGCCGGCCGCGCCGGGCCGCGCCAAGCTGGAAATGCGCGCCATCCACGAGGCGATCGCCCGCGTCGAAGCAGAAGCGAAGGCCTCGTGCGCCGCCGAGAGCCGGGCCCACGCCGAAGCGCGCGCCCGCAGCCTGGCCGAAGAGCGCGCCGCGATGGACGCCGCCGCCGCCGCCGCCGCGCTGGAAAACGCCCAGGCCTCGGAAGAAGCGATCGAAGCCAACCGCGACCGCCTCGAAACCCTGCGCGCCGCGGCCCAGGCCAGCGTCGAGCGCCTCGAAGCGGTGCGCCAGGAGACCGCCGAGCTGCGCGCCCGGGTCGAAGCCGACACCCAGATCAAGCTGGCCGCCGAAGCGCGCGCCAAATCCGAGGAAGAGGCGCGCCGCCGCGCCGCCGGACAAATCCAGGTCGAAGCCGCGCTGGCCGCCGAAGCCGCGCGCGCCTCCGACGAATTGCTGGTCCAGGCCGAGCAGGCACGCCTGCAAGCGGTCGAACGGGTCGCCGCGGTGCATGCGGCGAAAGAAGAAGTGCTGCAGATCGCCAGCGCCGACGCCCGCTTCGCCACCCTGGCGCGCGAACGCGAGCGCCAGGCCAAGGGCGCACGCCAGACCGCCGAACTGCTGGCCGATGCCGAAGCCGAGGCGCTGGAAATGACGGTCCAGCGCGAAAAAGCCGACCAGGTCGCGCTCAGCGCCGCCTTCGCGCGCGCCGTGGCCGAAGCGCGCGCACTGGAAGAAGCGCGCGCCCTGGCCCATGTCGAGCAGGAGCGCGAAGCGATCGCCCTGGCGCAAGCCGAATCGCAGCGCATCGCCGCCCAGTCGATCCACCTGCGCCTGCAGTCCGAGAAGGAATTGCGCGACGCCGCGCTGCACCGCGAGCGTGTCGAGCAGATGGCCTTCGCCAGCGCCGAAGCGCGGCGCGAAGCCGAGGCGCGCATCCTGGCCGCCACCGAAGCGCGCATCGAAGTCGACCGCCAGCTGTGCGATGCGGCGCTCGCGCGCGAAGCCGCCGAACAAGACGCCGAGCGCCAGCAGCGGGCCCGGATCGAGGCCGAAGCGGTCGCGCTGGAACAGACCCAAGGGCGCCGCGCGGCCGACGAAGCGGCCGCCGCCGCCGCCGCCGCCGAAGCCGAGGAACAGCAGCGCGCCCGCGCCCTGGCCGACGAGTGGGCCGTGCTGACCGCGGCTGCGGCTGCCGCCGCGGCCGAACAGAACGACGCCGAACAAGCGGCCCAGGCCGCGACCGCCCAGCAGGTCGAGGCGCAGCGCGAAGCGGCCGCCGTGGCGTTCCGCAAAGCCGATGAAGCCGCGGCGCTGGCGCAAGCCGAGCGCGAGCACGCGCTGGCCGAACAGGCCGCGCTCGAGCTGGTGCAGGAAAAATGCGTGGCCGAACAGGCATTGGCGGCCGCCGCCCAGGCCCGCGCCGCCGCCGAAGCCGCGCAGGTGGACGCGCTGCGCCGCAAGGCCGAGGCCGAACGCCGCAAGGAGCAGGCGAAGCAGGAGGAAGCCGACGCGACGGGCCGCATCGCGGCCCAGGTCGAACTCGAAGTCGAACACCAGACCGCCGCCGCGGCGGCCGTCGCCAGGCAGGCCGAGACCGCCGCCGAACTGGCGCGCATGCAAGCCGAGCGCGCCGCGACCGAACAACGCAAGCTGGCATTGGCGCAAGAGGCGCTGGCCAGCGAGCGCGCGCTGGCCGAGGCCGAGCGCCGTTCGATCGCCCTGCTCGAACAGAAACTGGTGACCGACCGCCACAAGGCGGCCGCCGACCAGCGCGCCAACGAGGCGCTGGCGTCGCGCCTCGAATCCGAACAGGCCGCTTTCCTGGCCGCCAAGGTGCGCGCCGACGCCGAACAGGCAAAAGCCGACCTCGCGCGCCAGTGCGAAGTGGCGGAGGAAATCGCCGCCCAGTCGGCGCTCGACAAGGCCAAGGCCCAGCGCCTGCTGCTCGAACAGGCCCAGGCCCACGCCGAGATGCAGCGCAAGGTGGCTCAGACCACGCAGGAGATGGTCGAGACCAAGCAGCAGTTGCTGGCGCTCGAAATCGCCCGCCACAAGGCCGGCGCCCAGATGTTGGGCGGCCTGCAGGACAAGCTGGCCAAGCGCTCGTCGGAAACCATCACGCGCGAAGTGATCGGCCGCCTGACCCAGCCCTCGGCCCCCTGATCAAGGTCCGTCGTCGTATTGCTAGCTGTCGACGGCGTTAATGGACGGTCGCGGTTGACCTTTGCCTGCAGCTCGTCAACGGCAACTGAAAAGGCTCCAGTCCCCCGTCGTTCCCGCGAAGGCGGGACCCATGCCCCGCATGAGTGCCCCCCATGCCCGCATGAGTTCCCCCCATACTAAGCATGCGCGCTATGGGTTCTATATGGACGCCTCCCTTTTGCCAAGGTTTTTCTGCATGATTCGACAGGATAAGGTTGCATTTCTATATCCGGCCTGTTTTGCATGCGACGAGTCGCTGCATGGCCCCGATGTAAGTCGCTGATTT
>DASRXO010000765.1:0-5398 GCA_035654095.1 Telluria sp. | reverse complement strand
TTGGGATCCGGGTTAGTTTGTGCATCAGTGCCGCCGCGGCGGTGGTGTTGCCAATACCCATTTCGCCGAAGCCAACGACGTTGCCCGGGAGCTCGCTGGCGAGCGCCATGCCTTCGGCCAGCGCCTGCATGCACTGCTGCTGCGTCATTGCCGGTTCGGTGGCGAAATTGCGAGTGCCGTGGGCGATCTTGCGGTCGATCAGGCCGTCGCGCGGACCAAATGGGTGATTGACGCCGGCATCGATGACCAACAGCGCGCAGGAATTCTGACGGGCAAACACATTGATCGCGGCCCCGCGCGCAAGGAAATTCTCGACCATCTGCCACGTCACGCTTTGCGGATAGGCGGATACGCCCTCGGCGACGACGCCATGGTCGCCGGCAAATACCAGGATCGCCGGTTGTGTGAGCACCACGTTCGTCGTCTGTTGAATCAGCCCTAACTGCCTGGCGAGCAGCTCCAGCATGCCCAGGCTGCCGGGCGGCTTGGTTTTATTGTCGATCGCCGCGTCAAGTTGCATCGAAAGCGCGGCATTTACGGTTGCAGTGATATGGGGAATGTGCATGAGATTTCCGACAAATTTGGTCGGCGCTAAGATAGCACACTCAACTATCTAATCGAGATTTTGGGGGTGCCGCGCTGGAAGTGCCGGCGCCCGCAGCGTGCTTGCTTTTAGCGTCGAGCGGACCGGGTGAACAATATTGGCCTACGCCTTGTAAGGCATAGGCCATACCTGCAACATGCCAAGGTTTTATTTCTTGAGAATCGACACTATGTGAGTCTGACCGAGTTGCAATCGGTGCGTGGCCGTCTTGGTCTTCCGATTGAGCGGGATCTGCACTTCGTTGCCTACAAGGCAATTAGTGCCTATGCGCATGAAGCACGCCGCGCGGAGCGTATCCTGACATAGCCGTCATACGGGCGCTGCCGCCGGCAGCGCCCTTTACCAGCCTATTTTTCCTTCGGGGCCTGGATTGGCGTTCGTTTATGGTTTTCCTGCTTGAACTTGCGGCGGGCGCGCCTATTCTGAAAACCGTATCTACTGAAATCATGGTTTCCATACTTCCGTACTTACGTAATTGCCAATACGTTTTCCCACGGATTCGGTGGAATCCACTATGGCAATGTGACGCATAAGCACACTCCACCATTCAGGCTTTGACGCATTGATACGTTTGCGCAAAACTAATGTTCCGTTGAGCGTAACCACTTGCGCCCAGCGACCATGAAACCACTCATTACCGACGATCACCGCGTCCAATTGCTGGACAACGGCGCTGCCGCCGCGCGCGGTGAGAAGTGCGACCCGCTGCCGGTTGTCAAGCTGCTCACCCTGGACGCGCATGCGACCTGGCTCTTGACCGAACTCAGCCCCGACGACAACGACACCGCTTTCGGCCTGATCGACCTCGGTATCGGTGCGCCGGAACTCGGCGATGTGCGGTTATCCGTCCTGGAAAGCATTCGCGGACCACAGAATCTTGCCGTGATCCGCGATTTGCATTTCACGCCAAAGCGGCAGCTCTCCGAATACGCCAGGCTGGCCCAGGCTGACGGATCGATCAACGATTGATCGTCCCTGCTCGCCAGGCGCGACGCGGCATCGCTCAGCCAGCCAAACTGGCACTGCTGAGTGCGGCGCCGCACAGATTGAAACGCGCAAGCGGGCTATTTTGAGGAAACTCCACAGGCGCGCGGTTTGCGCCGGGTGCCGTGCGAATGCTCGGCCCGCTGTCGGTCATCTTATTGGGTGCGCCCAGCATGGGCGCACTCCTGCGGGTGCAAGTCCCGTCGCGAGCTGACCACAGTGAGCGAAGTGAAGCGCAACTGCAGGAGAGCAATCGAGTGTGGGAAGGAAGCGTGGATCGTAAATCATGAGCCGATGGACAAGAACTGCATAGAAGGCGCTGCCAATCAGGGCGAGCGGGCCCAATACCGCGAAGCTCTTGTGGTCAACGAGAAGTGGCGTAGATGCGGCGGTTGTGTGATGAAGGAGTGCGGCCCTTACCTGGGGACGCCCCGCCTTGTGCCTGAAAGGGCGACGGTGAGAGCCGGAGCGGGGTCTCAGCAGAGGTCATAGTAGTTGGTGGTAGCGCCGGGAAGGCTCGACCCCGCCGACGAAGGACCGAACGAGTAGGAGTGAATCGGATATGTCGATGCAGAAAGCACAGCGTCAGATGCCCGCTAACGCGGGGCGGGAGGCCGCAGGGCAAGGTGAAGCCATGCCCGATGCTTTCAGCGACGAAGCGTTCTGCCCGCGACATGCAACCGGAGACACGGGGTCAGCGCTGCTGCAAGCGGCGCTGACGGAAGAGAACCTGCGGCGAGCGATCAAACGTGTACGTGCCAACAAGGGAGCGGCTGGCGTGGATGGTCTGGATATCAACCAGACTTCACGACATCTGGCGACTGCGTGGCCGTTCATTCGAGGGCAATTGCTGGCGGGGACGTACCGGCCCAATCCGGTACGTCGGGTGACGATCCCGAAGCCCGACGGTGGCGAGCGCGAGCTTGGCATCCCGACGGTCACGGATCGTTTGATCCAGCAAGCACTGCTACAAGTGCTGCAACCGATACTTGATCCCACTTTCAGCGAGCATAGCTACGGCTTTCGCCCGGGTAGGCGTGCGCAGGATGCGGTCTTAGCCGCTCAGTCGTACGTCCAGTCTGGGATGCGGGTCGTGGTGGACGTCGATCTGTCGAAGTTCTTCGACCGGGTCAACCACGATCTCCTGATTGATCGCTTGAAGAAACGTGTGGACGACCCCGGAGTGATCTGGCTGGTCGGCGCCTACCTGAACAGCGGCATCATGGACCATGGGGTAGTGCAGTCGCGTGAAGAGGGGACGCCGCAAGGTGGTCCCCTCAGTCCATTGCTCGCAAACATGATGCTCGACGAAGTGGACAAGGAACTGGAACGGCGCGGCCATCGCTTTGCGCGCTACGCCGACGACGCGAATGTGTATGTTCGCAGTGTGAAGTCGGGCGAGCGGGTGATGGCGCTGCTGCGGCGCTGCTATGCCAAGTTGCACCTCGTGGTCAACGAAAGCAAAAGCGCTGTAGCCAGCGTCTTCGGTCGCAAGTTCCTCGGTTACAGTCTGTGGGTGGGGCGTGGGGGTGAAGTCAAACGTAAGGTGGCCAAGAAGCCACTGGAAACGTTTAAGCAACGCATTCGGGAGCTGACCTGCCGTTCGAGCGGACGCAGCATGGCGGAAGTGGTGCAACGACTTCGCTCTTACATGCTGGGATGGAAGGGGTACTTCCAGCTGGCGCAGACTCCCAAAATTTGGCGAAAACTAGATGAATGGCTGCGTCACAGGCTGCGGGCTATCCAGCTCAAGCACTGGAAGCGTGGAACAACCATGTATCGGGAATTGCTGAAGCCTGGCGCTGCGCCATCGGTTGCAAAGCAAGTGGCAGGCAACGGCCGTCGCTGGTGGCGCAATAGCGATAGACTGCTGAAAACAGTGATGACTATCGGCTACTTCGACCGACTAGGCGTACCTCGCCTGTCTTAACCTCAACTACTCGAACCGCCCGGTGCGGACCCGCATGCCGGGTGGTGTGGCAGGGGAGCAGCCCATTTAGGCTGCCCCCTATGCCGATCAGAAATATGGGGTCACGTCTGACATTCGTACATTTCGTCAGCGAAATGTACGAATGTCAGACGTGACCCCATGTTTTGGTTCGACACTTTTCCAAGCACTGGTCAACCGCTTCCCCCAGCATCTCAAGCATCGCGCGGCAAGAACCTCGGCACATCCCACCCTGATGGCAATGGGGTCACGTCTGACATTCGTACATTTCACCGACGAAATGTACGAATGTCAGACGTGACCCCAAGTTGCGGAAAAAGAAAACCCGCCGCGGCGGGTTGGTTGTTGCTTATTGGAAGGCCTGGATCCCGGTCTGCGCGCGCCCGAGGATCAGCGCGTGGATGTCGTGCGTGCCCTCGTAGGTGTTGACCACCTCGAGGTTCACCATGTGCCGGATCACGCCGAACTCGTCGGAGATGCCGTTCCCGCCCAGCATGTCGCGCGCCACGCGGGCGATGTCCAGCGACTTGCCGCAGGAATTGCGCTTCATCATCGAGGTAATCTCGACCGCCGCCGTCCCGTCGTCCTTCATGCGCCCCAGCTGCAAACAGCCCTGCAGCCCCAGCGTGATTTCGGTCTGCATGTCGGCCAGCTTCTTTTGCACCAGCTGGTTGGCCGCCAGCGGACGCCCGAATTGCTGGCGATCCAGCACGTACTGGCGCGCCGTGTGCCAGCACGCCTCGGCCGCTCCCAGCGCGCCCCAGGCGATGCCGTAGCGCGCCGAATTCAAGCAGGTGAACGGTCCCTTCAACCCGCGCACCTCGGGGAAGGCGTTCTCTTCCGGGCAGAACACATTGTCCATCACGATCTCGCCCGTCACCGAGGCGCGCAGGCCGAACTTGCCGTGGATCGGCGGCGCGCTCAGCCCCGCCATGCCCTTCTCCAGCACGAAGCCGCGGATCGCGCCTTCGTCGTCCTTGGCCCACACCACGAACACATCGGCCACCGGCGAATTGGTGATCCACATCTTGGACCCGGTCAGCGCATAACCGCCCGCCACCTTCCTGGCGCGCGTAATCATCGAACTCGGATCGGAACCGTGGTTCGGCTCGGTCAGGCCGAAGCAGCCTATCCATTCGCCGGTCGCCAGCTTCGGCAAATACTTCTGGCGCTGCGCCTCGGTGCCGAATTCGTAGATCGGCACCATCACCAGCGACGACTGCACGCTCATCATCGAGCGGTAGCCGGAATCGACCCGCTCGACCTCGCGCGCAATCAGCCCGTAGCTGACGTAGTTCAGCGCCGGCCCGCCGTACTGCTCGGGAATCGTCGGCCCCAACAGCCCCAGCTCGCCCATCTCGCGGAAAATCGCGATGTCCATGCGCTCGTGGCGGAAGGCCTCGAGGATGCGCGGCTGCAGCTTGTCCCGGCAGTAGGCCGCGGTCGCGTCGCGCACCATGCGCTCGTCGTCGCTCAGCTGATTGTTCAGCAGCAGCGGATCGTCCCAGTGGAATTGGGCTGTGCGGGGCGCTTCGGAACGGTTCATGGCAAATCCTGGTCTCGTGATAGGTATGAGGGTAAGTTGTATAGACTATTCGCGAATTTTACCGCGTTTAAGTGCTGCCGAATTTCCCGCTGTGGAAAATCAGCGAGGGCTGGGGATGCGCCGCGCAGCGTTCGACCTCGCCCACGAAGATCACGTGGTCGCCCTCCGGATAGCGGCTGCGGTTGTGGCATTCGAACCAGGCCGACACGCCCTTCAGGATCGGCTGGCCGGTGCGCGACAGCTCGTACTCGATGTCGCCGAAGGGATTGTCGGTGCGGCGCGAAAAGCGCTCGGCCAGCGGGGCCTGGTCGGCCGC
>DASRXO010000764.1:0-4410 GCA_035654095.1 Telluria sp. | reverse complement strand
CGCCGGCGCCCAGCGCAGCGTCATCGGCCGGCTGCGCATCATCGTGCAGCACGGGCGCAAGCGCTACGTCGACGCTGGCGCCGGTGTCGTGCATGTGCGCGTGCGCAGGCGCTGGGACGCCGTCGGTATTCCACGCGCGTTCATCGGTCGAACCGGGCCACGGCGCACCGGACGCGGGCGCGGCGACGGCGCGCGCGGCGAACGCGGCCCGTTCAAGCTCCATCATCCAGCGGCCTTGGCGCGCATCGCTGGCATGCCGGTCTAGTCGGCTGGGTACGGCCGGCGCCGACGGTTTGACAAGGTCTAACTCAAGCGGCATGACTGACACTCCTGGCAACGAGGGTATTCCATTGATCGTCGGCGAGCTTGAAGTCGCCACTCGCACGCATCTGTACAAACTTCGCCTTCATATCGTCGCGGTGCTGTTCGACCGCCTCGACGCCGCGCTTGGCGGCGACGACACGCTCGACCAGCGCGTCGCGTTCGGCAGCGAGCGTCTCCACGCGCACCTGGGCCTCGCCGCGCAGCCTGGCCAGATCGTCCAGGTAACGCGAATAGCGCGCAAACCGTTCCACCGTCAGCGCGCCGGCAGCGCCATGCCCGCCCAGCCAGTCAGCCTGGGCGATCGCGATCCGCTCGTCGAGCTCGTCCAGCGCGTTCTGCTGGCGCGCGAGCGCGCTGTTGCTGTCGCCGAGTTCGAGCATGAGCGCGTCGAGTTCCCACCGGCGCGTCAGCAGGATCGGTTCGAGTGCGTAGCGAAAGCGCGCCTTGTTCATGCGAGGACTCCGAGCGCGCTGCGCAGGCGCGCCATCGCTTCTTGGCGGCTGGTCGATTCGAGCACCGACTGGCGTAGCACCGCGCGCACGGCCGGATAGACCTGCAGCGCGCGGTCGATGGCGGCATTGCTGCCGGCGCGGTAGGCCCCCATGTCGACCATCTGGCGATTGCGCTCGTATGTCGACATGACTTCGACTGCGGCTGACATGAGGTCCTGGTCGCTGCGGTCGACGAGGTCGGACGCGAGCCGGCTGGTGCTCTGCAAGACGTCGATGGCGGGGAAATGCGCCTCGTGGGCGAGCGCGCGCGAAAGCATGATGTGGCCGTCGAGCGTGGCGCGCACGATGTCGGAGATCGGCTCGTTGAAGTCGTCGCCCTCGACCAGCACCGTGTACAGGGCCGTGATCGAACCGCCCGAATCGGTGGTGCCGCAGCGCTCGCACAGGGCCGGAATGTCGGCGAACACCGACGGCGTGTAGCCGCGCGCGGTCGGCGGCTCGCCGGCAGCCAGGCCGATCTCCCGGCGCGCCATGGCGAAGCGGGTGATCGAGTCCATCATCAGCAGGACCTGCTTGCCGTCGTCGCGGAACGCTTCGGCGATCGCCGTGGCCGCGTGGGCGGCGCGTGTGCGCGCTAGCGCCGGCTGGTCGGAAGTGGCGACGACGACGACGCTGCGGCGCAGGCCTTCGGCACCCAGGTGCTTTTCGACAAACTCGCGTACTTCGCGGCCACGCTCGCCGATCAGCGCGATCACGTTGATGTCTGCCTTGACGTCGCGCGCGAGCATGCCGAGCAAGGTACTCTTGCCGACGCCGCTACCGGCGAAGATTCCCATGCGCTGGCCGCGGCCGAGTGGCAGCATGGCGTCGATCGCGCGCACGCCGCTTTCGAGCAGGGTCGTGATACGCGGGCGCGTGAGCGGGTTGATTGGCGCCGATGTCAGCGAACGCCAAGCGTGTGTGCGCGGCAGCGCGCCACCGTCGAGCGGTTGGCCGAACGCGTCGATAACGCGGCCGAGCAGCGCGGCGCCGACGCCGACGCCGGCGCGCTGGCCGGTGGCGACGACGGCGCTGCCGGCAGCGATGCCACTGAGTTCGCCGTACGGCATCAGCACGACTTTGCCGGGTTTCATGCCGACCGCCTCGGCCAACAGCACGGCACGGTCGTCGAGCGCGATCTCGCACACCTCGCCGATGGTGACATCGGGGCCAGCCGACTCGATGCTCTGGCCCGCGATACCCGTGACACGGCCGCGCCGGCGTGTGAGCACGGCGCTGCGCACGACGGCGAGGTATTCGCGCGTGGCGGCGGCGTCACTCACGCTGCCTCCGCGCCGACGCGGCGCTGAGCGCGCACCGCCAGCAGGCTTTCGGCTAGCTGCGCGAGCTGGGTCTCGAGGCGCGCATCGAGCGCACCGCTGCTGCTGTCGACGATGCAGCCGCCCAACGCAACGTCGGCGTCGGCGCGCAGCGACAGTTCGGCCTCCGGTCCGTGTGCGCCCAGTTCAAGCAGCAGAACGTCGGCCGGATGCAGGCGGATCGTCAGCTGTTCACGCTCGCGCACGCCGGCCGCCGCATGGCGCACCATGCGCAGCATCGCCTCGCGCGTGCTGCCCTCATCACCGAGCAGGCGGCAGACGGCCGCAAACGCGATCTCGACCATCCCGTCTTCGGCGTCCTCGAGCACCTTGGCGCGCGCGTGGACAAGCTGGTTGGCTAGCGTCTTGACGCGGTCGACCTGGTATTGGAGGTCTTCGCGCGCGGCCGTCTCGCCCTTCTGTTCGCCGACGGCGAAGCCGCGCCGTTCGGCATCGGCCAGCGCCGCCGCGAGTTCGTCACGCGCCGCCTGACGCTGCTGCGCCAGCTCCGCCGCGTGGGCTTCTTCACGCGCAGCTGCCGCGGTCTGCTCAGCCTCGGCGTTCAGCGTGACGGCGCCGCTGGACGGGCTCTGAGTCTCGTCTGGCAGCGGCGCAGGTGCGTGCGCAGCGGCGGTCATGGAGGCCAGACTTGCAACGGCGGCCAGCGCCGGCGCGGAGGGCCGCTCGTCGAGACGGCGCAAGGTGCGCGCGACCGCCGACACGGGCGCAGCGCGGATTATCGCACCCATGCAATCGCCTTTTGATACCACGCCGGTCGCGATAGTGACGCGTCCGCTGCGACCGTGCTGCCTTGCGCGGCCAGCGCGGTATGCACGGCAGCGAGCAAATGGTCGATGCGCGTCGGCGCGCGCGTGGGCGCGAGCTGCAAGGCATTGCGCACCAGACCAAGGCGCGGCGCGGCCAGCAGGTCGAGGAAATCAGCCGTCCACGGCCACGCTTCGATCTGCAGAAATTGCGCGATCAAGGTCGCGGGTTCGTGGCCCAGCACGGCCAGCATCCTCGCCGAGTCGGCCGAACGCAACATGCGCCGGTGCGCGTCGCCCGCATCGGCGTCAGCATGCGGCGCCGTGCCTGCAGGCGGCAGCGTGCCGCCGTCGAAACCGAGTTCGTCGAGTTCGGCCAGGTAGCGCCGCAGGATGCGCTGGTCCGGCATCGGCAATTCGCCAAGGATCAGACGGCGGTCGCGCGCGGCCAGGGGCTGCAGCGCCAGCGCGGCGTGGCGGTGGCCGCTCATGAGCGGGCCATCGTCGTCGTCGCGCCCGCGGCCGGCGTGTCGATCCACTGGCGTACATCGGCCAGCATGCGTGCGCGCGCGGCGTCGTCGAGCGTCACGCGCCCGCTCGTGCGGCCACGTCGCCACAGCAGGCTCAGACCGCCCAGAACGGCCACCACGAGCGTCGCTGCGAGCACCCAGACAACCACCGTGGCCGACTGCGAATCGGGCGTCCTAGCGGCTTTGGCGGGCACGCCGGCGGGTGCATCGGACAGCGGCGCGGCCGGCACGGCGAGGGCGCTGGTGGCCGCCGGGTCGGCGCCGTTGATGAGCCGGTCGACCGAATTGACGGCGATGGCGTCGCCGCGCGCGCTGTTAAAGCCGACCGCCAGCGCCACCACTTCGCGCACCTTATCGAGCTGGGCGTCGCTGAGGTTCTGCTTGACGACGACGGCGATGGTCATGCGCCGTACGGTGCCGCCCATGACCGTCGATTGCTCGACGCGGCGCCCGACCTGGTAGTCCGATTCGGAGGTGCTGTTGCCGCCCGCGGCCGGCCGCGCGGCGCCGCCGGTCGGTCCGACGGCCACCGTGTCGGAATCGCGCAGCGAGTGCTTCTCTCGCACCACGACGCCGGTCGGACTGCCGTCGACGGTGCCGCCCTTGGCCGCGAGCACTTCCTCGGTGGTGACCTTACCATGGTCGAGATTGAGTACCACGTCGACGCTGGCGATCGCGCCGCCGCTGCCGAAGGTGCGGTCGAGCACGACCATGACCTTCTTGAGAAGATAGTCCTCGTTACTGCGTTTGCTGTCGAGCTGGGTTTCGCCGCCCTCGCCTGTCGCCTCGCCGCTCACGCGCGTGAGCGCCACGCCATGCTGATCGAGCACGGTGACGTCGGCGCTGGCGATGTCGGGCACGGACGCGGCGACCAGGCGCTGGATGCCGGTGATCTGGTCCTGCGCCAGCGCGTGCCCGTTCTTCATCGTCAGCGTCACGGACGCCTTCGGCTTGGTCATCGCCTTCTTGAACAGGCCCTGCT
>DASRXO010000763.1:0-2447 GCA_035654095.1 Telluria sp. | reverse complement strand
CGACCAGCGGGTCCAGCTGGCGCGAGGTCGAATCGAGCGGATCGACCGCTGGGTAGATACCGAGCGAGGCGATGTCGCGCGACAGCACGACGGTGGCATCCAGATGCGCGAAGGTCGTCGCTGGCGACGGGTCGGTCAGATCGTCGGCGGGCACGTACACGGCCTGTATCGAGGTGATCGAGCCGGTCTTGGTCGAGGTGATGCGTTCCTGCAGCACGCCCATTTCCTCGGCGAGCGTGGGCTGGTAGCCCACCGCCGACGGCATGCGGCCGAGCAGCGCCGACACTTCCGTACCGGCCAGCGTGTAGCGGTAGATGTTGTCGATGAACATCAGCACGTCCTTGCCCTTGCCGCTCTCGTCCTTCTCGTCGCGGAAGTACTCGGCCATTGTCAGGCCGGTCAGCGCGACGCGCAGGCGGTTGCCCGGCGGCTCGTTCATCTGGCCGTACACCATCGTGACCTTGTCGAGCACGTTGGAGTCTTTCATCTCGTGGTAGAAGTCGTTACCTTCACGGGTACGCTCGCCCACGCCGGCGAACACGGACAGGCCCGAGTGCGCTTTCGCGATGTTGTTGATCAGTTCCATCATGTTCACGGTCTTGCCCACACCCGCGCCGCCGAACAGGCCGACCTTGCCGCCTTTTGCGAACGGGCAGACCAGGTCGATCACCTTGATGCCGGTTTCCAGCAGGTCTTGCGATGGCGACAGTTCGTCGTACGCAGGCGCCACGCGGTGAATCGATGCGGTTTGCTCGTGCGAGACCGGGCCGCACTCGTCGATCGGATTGCCCAGCACGTCCATGATGCGGCCCAGGGTCGCTTTACCGACTGGCACCATGATCGGTTTGCCGGTGTTCTGGATCGCCATGCCGCGGCGCAGGCCGTCGGAGGAGCCCAGCGCAATGGTACGGACGATGCCGTCACCCAGCTGTTGTTGTACTTCCAGGGTCAGCTCGGAGCCTGCCATTTTCAGTGCGTCGAAAACCTTCGGCATTGCATTGCGTGGGAACTCAACGTCCACCACCGCGCCGATACACTGAACGATTTTGCCATCAGCCATGTTCGTTCCTTCAATAGTTATAAAGTGTTGGGGACAGAGTACCGCGCTACGCGCTCAACTCTTTCCCGCAAAGGGTTTTACACCGCGGCCGCCCCAGCCACGATCTCGGAAAGTTCTTTGGTAATCGCAGCCTGGCGGGTCTTGTTATAGACCAGCTTCAGCTCGCCGATGACGTTACCGGCGTTGTCGCTCGCCGACTTCATCGCGACCATCCGCGCCGATTGCTCGGATGCGAGATTTTCAGCGACCGCCTGGTAAACCAGCGCTTCCACGTAGCGCACCAGCAGCTCATCGATCACGGTTTGCGCTTCCGGCTCGTAGATGTAATCCCAGGAGTGATTACCCTTGTCGCCTTCGAGCTTGTCAGCGGCCAGCGGCAGCAACTGCTCCACCATTGGCTCTTGCTTCATCGTGTTAATGAACTTGGTGTAGCACAGGTAGACTGCGTCGAGTTTGCCGTCCTGGTACTGGTCGAGCATGACCTTCACAGGCCCGATCAGTTTGTCCAGGTGCGGTGTGTCGCCGATCTGGATCGCATGCGATACCACCTTGACGCCAACCCGATTCAAGAAACCCAAACCCTTGTTGCCAATGGCAACTGCTTCAATCTTGTTGCCAGCTGTTTCCAGCTCGCGCGTTTTTTGCGTCACCAGGCGCAGGATGTTGGTGTTCATGCCGCCGCACAGACCCTTGTCGGTCGTGACGACGATGAAGCCCACCGCCTTCGCTTCCACGCTCTTGGCTTGCGCCATGAACGGGTGCGTGTACTCTGGATTCGCAGTCGCAAGATTAGCGGCGATGTTACGAATCTTGTCACTGTAGGGACGAGCGGCCCGCATCCGGTCCTGCGCCTTGCGCATTTTGGACGCGGCGACCATCTCCATCGCCTTCGTGATCTTCTTCGTATTCTCTACGCTCTTGATCTTGCCACGTATCTCTTTGCCTACTGCCATGAGTCCTTACTCCTTCTGATCAGTTATATAATGTTGGGGACAGAGTGACGCTACGCTTGACTCTGTCCCACAAGCAATCAGAAGGCGCCGGATTTTTTGAAATCAGCAACCGCGGCGGCCAGCGCAGTTTCGCCGTCCTTGTCGAGTTGCTTGGTTTCTTCAATCTTGGCCAGGAAAGCAGCTTGCTTGGTCTTCATGTACGCATGCAGGCCAGCTTCGAACGGCAAGACCTTCTTGACTTCGAGGTCGTCGAAGAAGCCCTTGTTCACTGCGAACAGCGAGACGGCCATCAGCGAGATCGGCAGCGGCGAGTACTGCGCCTGCTTCAAGAGCTCGGTGACGCGCGCACCGCGGTCGAGTTGCTTCCTGGTCGCCTCGTCGAGGTCGGACGCGAACTGCGCGAACGCGGCGAGCTCGCGGTACTGCGCCAGGTC
>DASRXO010000762.1:0-2367 GCA_035654095.1 Telluria sp. | reverse complement strand
ACGCATTCTCAGCGGCGCGCACGCCCACCTCATCTGCCACCGGTTCAGCCAGTGCTTGATCCATGACTGCGCAAGCCAGCACCATCGCTATCCACACACGCATCGTGACCGTCCCCGTTCGTTACATCAATGAAATTGCCCCGAACAACGGCTCACGATACCTGCGGTCCCAAAGGAACGTCAACGCGCTTTCAATACATATACGATGGGCTCGCGCCCGATTCGATAATTGGCCAACATGCTGACCTTCCGCCACCAACGCCCCGCACGCCGCTATTGCATGAACCAGCCATGGCTGACGACGATCGACTGGCCGGTCAGCGCATTGCTCGGGAAGCTGGCCAGAAACAGGGCGGTCTGTGCCACGTCCTCGACCGTGGTGAATTCGCCGTCGACGGTCTCCTTGAGCATCACGTTCTTGATGACCTCCGCTTCCGTGATGCCCAATGCCTTCGCCTGTTCGGGTATCTGCTTTTCCACCAGCGGGGTGCGCACGAAGCCGGGGCAGATGACGTTGGCCCGCACGCGATGCGCAGCTCCCTCCTTGGCCACCACCTTGCACAGCCCGATCAAGCCATGCTTGGCGGTGACGTACGGTGCCTTTAATACCGACGCCTCTTTCGAGTGGACCGAGCCCATGTAAATCACGTTGCCGCCGCGGCCCTGGGCATACATCAGCTTCAGGCAGGCGCGGGTGGTCAGGAATGCGCCGTCGAGATGGATCGCGAGCATCTTCTTCCAGTTCGCAAAGTCATAGCTTTCCATCGGCGCGACGATCTGGATGCCGGCGTTCGATACCAGGATATCGATGCCGCCAAAACGGCCCGCCACCGCGGCAATGCCGGCCTCGACTTCTGTCTCGCTGGTGACGTCCATCGCGACTGCCATCGCCCGCGCGCCGGACGGATCGAATTCGCGCGCGGTCGCCTCGGCCGCCCCGATGTCGAGGTCGGCAATCACGACCTTGGCGCCATTGTCCAGAAATACCTTCGCAATATGCTTGCCGATGCCGCTGGCCGCGCCGGTAACGACAGCGATCTTGTCTTGCATGCTCATGGGGTGATCCTTTCTGCGGGGACGGGAAATCGTAGATGGGCTCAATCGCGCTCGGGTACCGGCACGTTAAACCCGTTGAGCGTGGTCGACACCATCGAATAAAGTCCGACCAGGTAGATCAATTCATTGGTGCCGTGCTGCCCGAATGTGTCGATCGCCAATTGGTAGATCGGCTCCGGCAGCGTGCCGCCGCGGCAGAGGGAGTAAGCAAGGTCGAATGCGACGTTTTCGTCCTTGGCCAGATCGCTTGGCTTGAGGTCGGCAACGAGTGTGGCCAGCCGCTCCGGCGACATGCGCTCGCGCTCGGCGACCGCAATGTGCGCATAGATTTCGTAGGCCGCGTCGAAGCGGGCGCCGACGACAAGAATAACGATCTGGCGGACGTTGTCCGGCAACACCGCATTGGCGGTCATGGCCAGGGTAAGGTTCCAGATGGCCTTGCCGATGGCGGGCTCATGCAGCCATGGATTCCATGGTCCCATGAGCGCACCGTCCTCGCGCTCGGTCTTGAAGGCATTGAAGTTAGACGCAATCCCTTTGCGCATATCGTCGTACAAAGATTTCTGCTCACTCGTGAGCGCATCCGGTGAAATTAATGGCAAGCGCATGCGTGTCCCGTGTCACATAGTTTGTGGGTTCAGCGGAACCACGCGATCGAGGCGTGGCCGATTGTTTTGTCGGCGACTGCCGCGCCAACGGTGGGGCCACAATACCCGATACCAGCCGAATGTGCAGAATCAACAGAACGGCGGGCCGGACCGTACGCGTCGCGCCGGCATGACGGGTAAAAGCGGACGTTATGCGCGCTGGCAATCCGAGTAGAATGCGCCAACGACATTGCTCGCTTGCCCTCATGCGTCTGTACATCAGCACCGGTACCCTCAAGTCCCGCATCACCGTCCTGGTCATCGTCCTGGTGCTGTTCGCCGCAGGCCTGGTGGTGCTGGCCTCGCTATACCTGGCGGAGCGGCAGATGCGGGCAGTCGCGGGCGATCAGCAAGTCACGATGCTCGCGAGCGCCGCCTCGCTGATCGACGAGGATCTGGATAGCAAACAGGCGATGTTGAAACTGCTGGCGGAAGAGCTGTCGGCCGGCAGGCGGGAGGGGCCGGCATCGGTCCAGGCCTTCCTCGAAAACCATGGCACGCTGCGCGACGAATTCTCCAACGTGGTGGTGTTCGACAGCGGCGGGACGCTGGTGGCCAGTCTGAACGACCGGCGCGCCGCGGGGACGGTCCAGATGGGCGCACGCGCGTATTTTCGCGATACCGTGACGGCCGGGGAAGGCGTGATCTCGGCGCCGTTTCGCAG
>DASRXO010000761.1:0-2527 GCA_035654095.1 Telluria sp. | reverse complement strand
GTGCCCGCCAGTGGCGCGCGCGTGCCCGGGATATGGGCCAGGACCCGAGCGAGCGAATCCCCCGAGACGATCTCGAAACTCTCGATCGTGTGCGTTGCCCCCTCCAGCCGGCGGAGCAGCGCAAGCGCTGTTTCGGGATCTGCCAGCCCGACCCAGGCGACCGCGCGGGCACATATCGCCGGTACGAGTCGCAATGACGCGGCGGTGATGACGCCGAGGGTTCCTTCCGCGCCGATCAGCAGCTGATCGAGATCATAGCCGCGATTGTCCTTCTTCAGCGCGGCGAGACCATCATAGATGCTGCCGTCGGGCAGGACGGCCTCGATCCCGGCAACGAGGCCGCGCATCGTGCCGAATCGGAGCACCTGCGTGCCGCCGGCGTTGGTGGACACGAGCCCGCCGATCGTGGCGCTGCCGCGCGCACCCAGCGTCAGGGGGAAGCGTCGGCCCCGGTCGAGCGCCGCGCTGTGGAGATCGGCAAGGATCACCCCCGCCTCGGCGATGGCGAGATTGTTCTCAGGCGATATCTCGCGGATGCGATTCATCCGCCGGAGCGAGAGGACAAGCGCAGATCCGTCGGCGGGGGGTGTCGCGCCACCGACCATCGAGGTGTTGCCGCCTTGCGGCACCAGCGGCACGCGCCACTCGGCGCAGGCCTTGACCAGGCCGGCCACCTCGGCGGTGGCGGCCGGCCGCAGCACGGCGATCGCCTTGCCGGTGAAGCGGCCGCGCCAGTCGGTCAGGAAGGGCGCCATGTCGTCCGCGTCCGCCAGCACATGCGCGGCGCCCACGATGGCGCGGCAGCGGGCGAGGAAGTCGGTGCTCATGTGCCTGCGCTCACCTGCCGCTCACTTGTCGGCGCTCTGTTGCGGGTGGCTGACCTTGGCCAGCAGTTCGCGCGCCATCTTGCGCGCCGCCTTCTTGTACGGCCGCAGGTACAGCAGCGCGCACGCGAAGTAGACCAGTACCAGCGCGGTCTCGCCCCAGGCCATCCAGCGCGAGGTTTCGGCGGTGTCGCTGTAGCCGCGCACCACGCCCTCGATGAAGTAGAGCAGGATCACCATCGACGACCATTGCAGCGTGTAGATGTCGCGCTTGATCACCCCGCGCAGGGGGATCAGCAGCGGCAGGGCCTTGAGCGCGAGCAGCGAGCCGCCCGGATACAGCGGCGCGACCGCCATCTCCCACGCCACCAGCCAGACCGTCAGCAGCAGCAGGCTGGCCACCGCTCCGGTGTGAAAATATTTAGGCGCTTCCATCAGCGTCCTCCCTGCAGTTTGGCGGCCGCTTCGGCCAGGCGCCGTCCCAGCGCCACCGCCAGCCGCTTCTCGTCATCGGTCACCGGCTTGTCGCCCTCGACGCCGGACCAGTGGGTCGCGCCATACGGGCTGCCGCCGCTCGATGTGGTCATCAGTTCGGGATGGGTGTAGGGCAGGCCCATGACCAGCATCCCGTGGTGCAGCAGCGGGATCATCATCGACAGCAAGGTCGATTCCTGGCCGCCGTGCAGGCTGCCGGTGGAGGTGAACACCACTGCCGGCTTGCCCGCCAGGGTGCCCGACAGCCACTCGGCCGCGGTCCCGTCGAGGAAGTACTTCAGCGCCGACGCCATGTTGCCGAAGCGGGTAGGCGAGCCGAGCGCCAGGCCGGCGCAATCGGCCAGGTCTTGCAGCTCGACATAGGGCGCGCCGTCGGCCGGGATGGCCGGCGCGGTGGCCTCGGCCACGCTCGACACCGCCGGCACGGTGCGCAGGCGCGCATCGACTCCCGGCACGCTCTCGATGCCCTGTGCGATCAGCTCGGCCAGTTTGCGGGTCGCGCCATGGCGCGAGTAGAACAAAACGAGAATAATCGGATTGGATTGGTTCATCGTTGGTATTATAGGGCGCTTCGATGGGCGCTACGGCTGCCCGCGGCCTTTTTTATTGAATACATGCTCTCGAAAACCGTCAACTCAATCTCGCGATCGACCACCGAAATGATCAACGTCAGCGTCGACATGGTGCGCGGCCTGACCTGGAGCGAGGTGCGCGACCTGATCCGCTTCGCGCGGCGCCGGGTGCGCGAGGAGAAACTGCCGCAAGTGGCCGGCAGCCTGACCTTCACCACCACGCTGGCGCTGGTGCCGCTGCTGACCATCGTGCTGGCGATCTTCACCACCTTCCCGATCTTTAACAACTTCCGCGCCGCGCTCGACACCTACTTCGTGCAGACCGTGATGCCGAAGGGGATCGCGAACACCATCATCAACAACCTGACCATGTTCGCCAGCAAGGCGACGCGGCTGTCGGCGGTGGGCGCGGTCGCGCTGCTGTTCACGTCGGCAGCGATGATGGGCATGATCGAGCGCGCCTTCAACCAGATCTGGCGCGTCAAGCGCCCGCGCCCGCTGCCGCAGCGGATGATGGTGTACTGGGCGCTGGTCACGCTCGGGCCACTGCTGTTCGGCCTGTCGCTGACCATCACCTCGCAGCTGTTCATGGCCACCAACGGACTGGTGCAGGTGGTGCCCTTCGTCGGCGCGCTG
>DASRXO010000760.1:0-3205 GCA_035654095.1 Telluria sp. | reverse complement strand
TCCCGGCGCAGCTTCTCCAACTCGGCAGCGGTTTCTTCATGCGGCACCAGGGGGTCGGGCCAATGCACCTGGTACAGGTCGATGCGGTCGGTGCGCAGGCGGCGCAGCGAGTCTTCGATCTCCTTGCGAATGCGCGCCGCGCTGGCGTTGCGCCGCACTTTTTCATTGGGCCATTCCAGCGCCACCTTGGTCGCGATCACGACCTGGTCGCGGATGCCGACCAAGGCCTTGCCGACGATTTCCTCGGAGTGACCGAAGCCGTAGACCGGGGCGGTGTCGATCAGGTTGATGCCGGACTCGACGGCGCCGCGGATGGTGTCGATCGAGCGCGCCTCGTCGCTGCCGCCCCACATCCATCCGCCGATCGCCCAGGTACCGAGACCGATGCGGGACACCGGGGTGTCGATGCCGGGAATGTTGATTGTTTCAATGTCCATGTTTTTCCTTCAGCTACGCGTAGTGCGACTAGATCGACGATAATATCTCAGATGACGTTGAGATAAATTCAACGAACCGTTGACCCGATTGCACACGTCGAGATTTTCACGATGGCTACCTTGAACCGCACTTCCCTCGCCGACCTCAACGTTTTCATGACGATCGTCCGGCGCCGCAGCTTCCGGCAAGCGGCCACCGAACTGGACGTCACCACCTCGGCCTTGAGCCATTCGATGCGGCATCTTGAAACCCGGCTGGGCGTCAAATTACTCAACCGCACCAGCCGCTCGGTGCTGCCGACCCTGGCCGGCGCCGCGCTGGCGGAACGGCTCGAACACGGTTTCCAGACCATCGGCGAAGCACTGGCGGAGCTCGACCACTATCGCGGCGCGCCTGCGGGCCGCCTGCGCATCAACGTGCCGCGCGACGCGGCGCGCTTGTTGCTCAGTCCGGCTTTGCCAAGATTCTTCGCCCAATATGCGGACCTGGAATTGGACCTGACGGTGGAGGACCGCCCGATCGACATCGTCGCGGAGGGCTACGATGCCGGCATCCGGTATGGGGGAACGGTGCCGCGCGACATGGTGGCCGTGCCGCTGACGGGCAAGCTGCGCTGGGTGGTGGTCGGCGCCCCCGCCTACTTGAACCACAGGGGGCGCCCGCAGACGCCGGCCGAGCTGTTGCACCATGCCTGCGTGCGCATGCGCCTCGGCGACAACACCACCTACAAATGGGAATTGGGCGAGGGAGCGCGCGCGATCGCGCTGGACGTCCCCGGGCCGGTCAGCGCCAATGAAACCGAAAGCGCGGTGCTGGCGGCGATCAACGGCGTGGCGCTGACCTACTGCCTGGAGAGCCGGGTCGTACAGGAACTGCGCAGCGGCCTGCTGGAAATCGTGCTGCCCGATTGGTCGGTCATGGGTGCGCCGTTCTACATGTACTATCCCAGCCGCCGGCAGACGCCGCCCGGTCTCCAGCAGCTGATCGAATGCCTGCGCGCCGAACCCTTGTCGCCGCTGCTGCCCCCATGACGTGACACGCACGTTTGCGCCTGGATTTACAAATCGAACTTCAGCTCGGCGACAAAGGTGCGCTGCGGATAGGGGTGGAAGTTCCAGTACCGATAGTTGTTCAGGTTGTCGATCCCGGCCGCAATACTCCACTGCTGGTCGATCCGGTAAGTGGTGCGCAGGTCGGCCGTGAAGTATTTGCTGGCGCCCTGGTAGGCGAAGCCGTTCGGATCGGAATTGTCCAGCGTCGAATACTGCTTGCCGCTGTAGCGCGCGGCCAGCGTGACGGCCAGCTTGTCGGTGGCGCGGTAGGTCGCGACGCCGGTGGCGCGCCACTCCGGAATGCGCGGCTGCCATTTGCCCACGCTGGCCGGGAACTTGTCGTTGCGGGTAATCTTCGAGTCGGTCCAGGTGAGGCTGGCACTCAGGTCCAGCCCGCGCAGCAGCGCGTCGCCGGCTTCATACGCGGTTTCCAGGCCCTTGGTGTGGATCTCGTCGATGTTCTGGATATTCGTCACGTTCGGCGTGACCAGCACATTGGTCTGCGAATACAGGCTGTCCTTGGTGCGCTCGCCGAACGCGGTCAGGCGCAGCCGTCCCTTGTCGAGCCTGCGCTCGGCCGTGAGTTCCGTGGTCCAGGACTTCTCCGGTGTCAGATTGGGATCGTTGTTGATCAACTGGCCCTGGGCATTGATGCCGCCCTGATACAACTCGGATACGGTGGGCATCCGCACTGCCCGGCCCAGCGAGGCCTTGAGCACCCAGTCGTCCGACAGCTGCCACGCCAGCGCCGCTTTCGGCGACACATCGTGTTCGCCGCGTTCGCCCTGCGCCACCACGCTGCTCGCGTTGGCGGTCAGGCCATCGCGCGCGTTCCACTGCTCGAAGCGCGCGCCCAGCACCGTTTTCCAGCCTGGCGCGAATTTCCAGGCGTCCTGCGCGTACAGGCTGTTGATCTCGGTCTTGCCGCTGAAGGCATTGTTGCGCGCAGCCGGCGCGCCATCGATCCAGTTGGCGGTCGCGTTCTCGATGCTCGACAGTTTATAGGCTTCGCGCTGGTAGCCGAATTCCGCGACGTGGGCGCCGGCCACGCCGTCCGGCCGCCAGACGCCCTTGGCGGCGAAGGTATTCCAACCGGTGCCGCCCTGATCGACGATGCGGCCGGCGCCGCTGGCCGCCGCGGCCGGCAGCGCCACGGTTGGCGCGCGCAGCAGGTCCTTGCTGTAGTCGTACAGGCTGGCCGCCACTTCCCAATCGAACTCGCCCTTGGTATTGCTCTTGACGGACAGCCCGTGCATAGTGTGCTCCAGCTGCTCGTTCGACAGGTTGAAGTCGGTCTGCGCCAAGGTGTAGCCGTGGCCGCCGATGTCGATCGCACCGCTGTAGACCGGCTGTCCGGCCGCGTTGCTCAGGTAGGTGGCCGGACGGCCTTGCGCATCGTTGCGCCACCAACCCAGGGTATAGCTGGCGCGTAGGGTCGGCGTGAGGTCGTACGCGATCTTCGCCTTCAGGTGGTCCTGGATGGTGTCGTATTGCGTACCGGTGCCGAGGATCAGCCAGTCCTTGTTGCTGCGGTCCAGGCCCGGCACGGCGCCCGTTACCGGCACGGCGGCGCTGCCGGCGACGCCGGTCGAGGGCGGCCTGGTGACGAAGGTCAGCGGCTGGCCGTCGCTGTCGTTGCGGCTGAGGTCGATGAACCAGGACCAGCCGCCGGCGCGGTCGCCCAGCGACATGCTCATCTGCTTGCCGTTGTAATG
>DASRXO010000759.1:0-4160 GCA_035654095.1 Telluria sp. | reverse complement strand
CCCAAGCTCGAGACCTACAGCGTCACGGTGAACAGGGTGCCGGCGCAGTCGCTGCTGTTTGCGCTCGCGCGCGACGCCGGCCTGAACGTGGACGTGCACCCGGGGATCGAAGGCGTGGTCACGCTGAACGCGCTCGACCAGACCTTGCCGCAACTGCTGGGCCGCATCGCCAAGCAAGTCGACATGCGCTACGAGATCGAGAACGGCACCCTGACCGTGCTGCCCGACACCCCGGTCTGGCGCAACTACAAGGTCGATTACGTGAACATGGCGCGCAGCACCAACAGCAGCGTCAACATCGCGACCCAGATTTCGACCACCGGCGGCAACAACAGCAGCAGCGCCAACCCGCAGCAGACCGGCAGCGTCGACACGCCCGGCAATTCGGGCAATAACAACTCGACCACGCTGGTGCTGAACCGGTCCGAAAACAACTTCTGGGCCAGCCTCGAAAAGAACATCCGCGACATGCTGCGCGAGACCACGCTCAACGATCCGCTGACGGCGATCGGCTCGCTGCCGCAAGCCGGTCCACAAAGGCCGGCCGCGCAGCAGGCACAGCAAGGACAGCAGCAGCCCGGCAGCGTCGCGCCCGGCCAGCCGGTGCAGCCCTACCAGATGCCGTCCCAGCAGCCAAGCCAGCAGGCGCAGACGCCGCCCGACAACGTGCTGGCCGCGTTCGGTGCCGGCAAAAGCGAGCGCGACAAGAACGCGCCGTCGGTGATCATCAACGCCGAGGCCGGCCTGATCGCGGTGCGCGCCACCGGCCGCCAGCATGAAAAAATCCAGCAATTCCTCGACCTCGTGCTCGGCAGCGCCAAGCGCCAGGTGCTGATCGAGGCCACCATCATCGAGGTGCGCCTGTCGGACCAGTACCAGCAGGGTATCAACTGGTCGCGCCTGCGCGGCGGCCTGTCGCTGACGCAAGGCCAGGTGGGCGCGACGCTGCCGTCCGGCGTCGCGGTCGGCACCACGCCCGGCCTCTTCACGCTCAATTATGCAAACCCGACTTCCAGGCTGGGCAATATCGCGGCCGCGATCCAGTTGCTGGAATCGTTCGGCAAGGTCAAGGTGTTGTCGAGCCCGAAGATCAGCGTGCTGAACAACCAGACCGCGATGCTCAAGGTGGTCGACAACAACGTCTTCTTCACGATCAAGGTCACGCCGGCCGTGATCGGCTCGACCGGCACCATCACCACACCGGCCACCTACGAATCGAAACTGGAGACCGTGCCGGTCGGCTTCGTGATGAGCGTGACGCCGCAGATTGCCGAGAACGACGAGGTCACGCTCAACGTCCGGCCGACCATCACCCGTATCGTCGGCTTTGTGCAGGATCCGAATCCGGCGCTGTCGGCCGGCAACGTGGTGAGCCAGGTGCCGGTGATCCAGGCGCGCGAGATCGAGTCGATCCTGAAGGTGTTCAGCGGCGATATCTCGGTGCTGGGCGGCTTGATGCAGGATTCGGTGGACAACAGCAAGGACGCGATACCGGGCATCGGCAGCATACCCATCCTCGGCAATCTATTCTCCTACCGCAACGAGACCAGCAGCAAGACCGAACTGGTGATTTTCATTCGGCCGGTGGTGGTCAAGAGCGCCGGCATCAATGGCGACTACAAGGATTTCCGCTACCTGCTGCCGGATGAGCCCGTACGTGGGCAGAAGGCGGGCGGCACATGAGCTTGCTGATGCAGGCGCTCAAGAAGGCCGAACGCGCCAAGCAAAGCCACGCCGCCGACGAGGAACTGGCCAAACCGTCCGAGGCCTTCGACGAGAAGCTGGCGCTGGCGCCGCAGCCTCCCGCGCCGCACCGCGAGCTGGAGCTGGAATTGGCCGCGCTCACGCCCGGGCCGCCACGGACGCCGCTGGACCTGAGCCTCGAACCGTTCGACGCAGCGTCGGTTGCGCCGACCGCCGCCGGGGCGGCCGCGGACTCGGCGGAACCGCCGCCCGCACCGGCCGCGCACCAAGCGCCGCATGAGCCCAACGTGCCGCGCGAGCCGGTGCGCACTGCCCGCAATGCCGCGCAGGAGCCGCGGCATCCAGCGCACAACACGGCGCAGGAATCGCCGCAGCATGCACGCAACGCGCCGCCGGGGCCGCGCAATACGCCGCCGTCACAACAGACCTCGCGCACCGCGATTCGCCGCCCATCGTCCGCGCTGCCCGATCCGCGCATCGTCCGCGCGCTGACGCTGGCCGGCTTCGTGCTGCTGGCGGGTGCCGTGTTCGGCTATATCTACTGGCGCGCTGTGTACGGACCGGGCTCGAGCCGCAACGTGCCGATGGTGCCGATGCCGGGCCAGGACATTCCGCCTGCCGCGGCGCCAGGCGATGCCGCGCAGGTCTATCCGCCGGCGTCAACTGCGCCCGCCTCCGCCCAGACAACGCCGGCATCGACGGCGTTTCCGCAAGCCCCCGCGGGCACCGGCCCGGCGCCGATTGCCAACTACGTCCCCCCGGCCGGGCCGCCGGCCAGCTATCCGGCGGCGCAAGGCCCGGCCGCGGCGCCGATCGCAGCCACGCCCTCTGCGCCGCCTGCCGCCGCGTCTGCCAAACCCTCCTCCGCCAAGACGACACCGGCCGCGACCGCTCCTAACGCCGAGGAAGAAATCCGCCGCATCGCGCAGGAAAACCTCGAGCGTGCCGAGCATATGCAGCGCATACTCGACACGGGCGACCCAAACCGGCCCTCCGGCCCGCCACCGCCGCCGTACGTGCCGCCGCCCGAAGCGACTGCCCCAGCAGCAGCCGCCGTCGGCACGGCACCGGGCGCTGTTCGCGCATCGCCAGCAGCCGCACCAGCGGCGCAGCCCGCCTATGCATCGCCCGCGCAAGACAGCAGCAGCGGCATCCGCGTCGCGCGCAGCAGCAAGCCCGAGCAGGTCAATCCCGGCCTGCTGAGCGGCTACAGCGCCTTCAACCGCGGCGACTTCGGCGCCGCGCACCAGCAATACCGGGCCGTGCTGCAGCAAGACCCCAACAACCGCGATGCCCTGCTCGGCAACGCCGCCCTCGCCTTGCAGGAACGCCAGCCCGACCAGGCCGCCGCCATCTACGCGCGCCTGCTCGACCTCGACCCGAACGACGGCGACGCCCTGGCCGGCCTCGCGGGCTTGCGCGGCGGCGATCCGGCCCAGACCGAAGGCCGGCTGCGGCGCGCGCTGGCCCAGTCGCCCGAATCGGCCGCGCTGCTGTTCGCGCTCGGCAACCTGTACGCGCGCCAGGGCCGCTGGCAGGAAGCCCAGCAGCAGTATTTCAAGGCCTTCACCAACGCCCCCAACAACCCCGACTACGCCTTCAACCTCGCGATCGGCCTCGACCGGCTGGGCCAGCGCAAGCTCGCGCTCGGCTATTACCAGCGCGCGCTGTCGCTGGCCGCCGGCGCCCCCGCCAACTTCGACCGCAACGCCGCCGCCGGCCGCATCCGCGCGCTGGGCGGGCAATAAACGCCATGCCGAATTCCAAAGCGCCCCTCGGCAAGCTGCTGATCCGCAAAGGGGTGATCAGCGAGGACCAGCTGCGCATCGCCCTGATCGAGCAAAAGCGCAGCGACGAGCCGCTCGGCAAGCTGCTCGTCACGCTCGGCTTCGTGACCGAGGCCACGGTGCGCGAGGCGCTGTCGGAAACGCTGAACCAGCAAAGCGCCGACCTCACCAGCCTGGTGGTGGACGCCATCGCGCTCAAGCTGATCCCCAAGGAAGTGGCCAAGCGCTACCGCGTGTTCCCCATCGTCTACGAGCGCCAGACCGACAACCTGATTTTGGCAATGGCCGACACCAGCAACCTGGTCGCGCTCGACCAGATCAGCGCGATGCTGGTCAAGGGCATCACGATCACGCCGATGCTGGTGGCCGAGTCCGACATCACGCGCGCGATCGACCAGTTCTACGGCTTCGAGCTGTCGATCGACGGCATCCTGCTCGAAATCGAGACCGGCGAGGTCAACTACCAAGGCATGGCCTCGACCTCGGACGAATACAGCCAGCCCATGGTGCGCCTGATGGATGCGCTGCTGGCCGACGCGGTGCAAAACAGCGCCTCCGACATCCACTTCGAGCCCGAGCAGAGCTTCCTGCGGATCCGCTACCGGATCGACGGCATCCTGCGCCAGATCCGCAGCCTGCACAAATCGTACTGGCCGGCGATGGTGGTGC
>DASRXO010000758.1:0-2806 GCA_035654095.1 Telluria sp. | reverse complement strand
TCAGCGCCGCGGGGTATTCCGGCTGGGACTGGAGCACGCCTTCATACAGCTGCCGCGCATCGTCGCGCCGGTCCATTGCCAGGTAGGTATCGGCGCGCACGCAGACCAGGTCCGGACTGTGCTTTTCGGCTTCGGCTGCGGTTTCGTCGAGCGCTTTCTGGAACTGGCCCTGCATCAGCAAGACACGGCCCAGCACCGGCATGGTCTTGCTGCTTGCATAGTCGTATTTGAGCGCCTGACGGATTTCCTTTTCCGCGCTGATGCCATCGCCGGTGTCGAGATACACCGAGGCCAGCAAGTAGCGCGCCTCGCCGTCGTAGGGCGTGGCATCCAGGATATTCTTGAGCGTGATCAGGGCCGCGTTGAACTGGCCCTTCTCCTGATATTGCCTGGCTTGGGAGCGCAGGGCCGCATCGGTCTTTTGCGCACAGCCCGCCAGGGCCGCGCTAAAGAGCAAGGCGGCGAGACCGGCGCTGACCGAGCGCTTTTTATTGAGATGCAAGGTGAACTCCCTTTGACGTGGAGCCCGGCATACGGGCCTCAGCTGTCATGTTGGCATGTAAGACGCCGTGGAGCAATAATTTCTGAGTATCAAGGGCTTGCCGCTGTCACTGTCGACAATCTTTACAGTTGCGGTCGCGCTACGCGGCGCGACGGCGCTAAGCCCCTGTTTACAAAGAGTTGTTTATTTTAGGCATGATTCATGCTATAAAGTCATTGAACTCATCTACGGGACGTCCTCCACCATGAAAACCATATTCACCGTCGTATGTACGCTCTGGGCGGTGCTGGCGGTGCCTGGCGCGCAGGCCGGGGGGATCAGCGATGTCGGGGTCAACGCCTACTGGGGCGCGGACGGACACGGCAATGGCGACGTCATCGGCAACAGCACCTACAACATCGACGGCGCCACCATCACCCGCGTCGGCACGGTGCTGACAATAACGATCGCGACCAATTTTGCCGGCCATGCCGGCTCGGATCCGTTTGCAGCGCCAGCCTTGGGCGGCATCGGTTATGGCGACGTTTTCCTGTCGCAAGTCTGGAACCCTTATGGTACCGATGCCAATCACACCGGTGACAATGCCGCAAACGGCACCAAATGGTCATACGGCCTCAACCTGAATAACCGCATGAGCAATACCGGCGGCACGTTCGAGCTCTACCAGTTGAACGGCGCCACCAATGCATCGAATATCCTCAATTCGGATTCCTTCATTAGCTGTGGTACGAGTTGCACTTACCGTAACGGCCAGGCCACGGCGGTGAAGACCAGTTCCTCGACGGTCAAAGATACCGGCGTGCAGGGAACCTGGACCGTGACCGCCAATCAGCAGATCCAGTTCACCCTGAACATGACATCGACCAACCTGCTGAACTTCTCCTCGTTCGCGATGCATTGGGGCGAGACCTGCCAGAACGACGTGGTGGAAGGCATCACCCGCGTGGTGCCGGTGCCAGGCAGCGCGCCTTTGGTGGCGATCGGCCTGGGTGCGATGCTGGTGCTGCGCCGGCGCCGGATCGGCGTCCTCGCCGCCAAAGCCTGACCCTCCTTCCCGAACCCTTTCGAGCTCCCGCCGCAGGCTTGCGGCCGGGGCTGATTAGTCACGCCTGGCGCATCGGAAACATTTTCTTACAATTCACCAGATAGTTTTACATTCTGCCGCTTGCGTCAACATTGCCTTGCTGATAATATTTCGGCTTCGGACACGATGCTTAGCGACAATGCAATCCTCATTGATTTTCCGGCCATTGGCCGCCCCCGTGTCCCCCAAGACCCTGCGCGCCTTCCGCAAAGACGCGGATTGGGCACCCAGCAACGGCGACGCCCTGTCTGACCAGCATCCGCGCGGACGGGTGCAATGGGTCACCGTCGAGAGCGGCAAGACCACCATCGGCATCGCGCGGCTCGAACTGGCGCCACCGGAATTCTGCTACCTGTCCGAGCTGATCATTTTGAGGGCGCACCATGGCAAGGGGGTGGGCCAATGGTTCCTGAAGAACGTCGAGCAGTACTGCGCCCAGTTCGGCATCCGACGCCTGTTGCTGGAAACGGTCGACAGCTCCAGGGGCTTCTACGAGAAGATGCAATTCGTCAGCGACCCACACGTCGCGGGCTTTCTCAAGAAGGAAATCAACCCCTTCCAGCGGAAGGTGTTCGCGCACCAGGCTGGCGCCGCGAGCGTCGGCAAATTCTGACCATTCTGGCCTGCCCAACAGGAATCGAACCTGTGACCCTCAGCCTTAGAACGCAGACCTGCGCTTGTCGAAAAACCATTTAAATTCAATGACATAAGGCGCCATGCACGCGCTATTCGATACAGCTGAGACCGCTCTTGAGCCATTGATTTTACCAAGCTTTAATCCAGTCAATAGCGCAGCCAATTCATATGCAAACAGACCCGCACGCGGTCTCCGGCATGCAGCCCACCTCGTTCAAATAATGCGGACTTTCGCGATCGGCATGTCGCCAGCGAACTTGAGGTGGTTCGTTTCGCCAAGAAGCGGCTCAACGCCACGTCCTTCGGCACCAACTTCGCTCCCGGTCGGCAAGCTAGCAAGGAAATTTCTCTGCGTGCGTCTGATAGTCGCCCGCCGGGAAGTGGGCAACATATCACTTGTCCCGTGTATCGATACGCAATACAGTCATTGTTATGATAAAAAGCTTTCGGCACAAGGGACTGCAACGTTTCTTTGAAACGGGTAGCAAGGCAGGTATCCAGGCGGCTCATGCTGCCAAGTTACGGCTTCAACTGGCGGCCTTGGATCAAGCCCTAAGCCCGGATGACCTTTCGGCCCCGTCCTG
>DASRXO010000757.1:0-5474 GCA_035654095.1 Telluria sp. | reverse complement strand
TAATTCGTTAAAAGTCGTTATGCTGAACATGTTGCAGGTTTGGATTAGTTGAGTCGGCAAACTCGGGTATACGCCCCTAATCCAATGCCTGCAACCCCTCCCAGCTTAGTCAAGCAAATTATTCCGGACACTAGTGCGCCTACGCGGGAAGTCGTTTCCCCCAGTGGGGGGAACGACGGCGGAAAAAAATCCGTTCAGAGATCGATCATCATCTCGAAGCCGCCGTAGATCATGCGCTTGCCGTCGAAGGGCATGGCGTCGGCCTTCATCAGCTCGGCCATGCGCGGGTCTTTCATGGCCTTGTCGTTGATGGCGTCGCGCGCGGCGCGCGACTCGTAGACGATCCATGAAAACACGCAGACTTCGTCCGGCTCGAGGTTGACCGCCTGCGGGAACGAAGTCAGCTTGCCGGGCTTGACGTCGTCGCCTATGCATTCGCGGAACTGCAAGGCCCCGTGCTCGCGCCAGACCTGGCCCATGCGGACCGACATCTCCTTGTACTGCTCGAGATTCTTGCGCGGCAGCGGTACCACAAAACCATCGACATATGCCATGACGACCTCCTGGTCGGATTGTTGGTGTGCTTTCCAGCTTAGTCACGCAAGCGCGGCAAGGCAAGGGGCACACGCGATCGCGCGGCGCGGCAGGGTAAAATAGCCTCTTTATCACGCCTATATTCGCCATGACCGTCGTCCGCACCCGTTTTGCCCCGAGCCCGACCGGCTTCCTCCACCTCGGCGGCGCGCGCACCGCGCTGTACTCGTGGGCGTTCGCCCGCCATTTCGGCGGCACCTTCATCCTGCGCATCGAAGACACCGACCTCGAGCGCTCGACGCCGGAAGCGGTGCAAGCCATCATCGACGGCATGCAGTGGCTCGGCCTCGGGCACGACGAAGGCCCGTTCTACCAGATGCGGCGCATGGACCGCTACCGCGAAGTAGTAGCGCAGATGCTGGAAGCGGGGACCGCCTACCATTGCTATTCGTCGCCGGAAGAAGTCGAGGCGATGCGCGAGCGCATGCGCGCGGCCGGCGAGAAGCCGCGCTACGACGGCAGCTGGCGTCCGGAGCCGGGCAAGACCCTGCCGCCGGTGCCGGCCGAGCGCAAGCCGGTGGTGCGCTTCAAAAATCCGCTCGATGGCGAAGTGAGCTGGGACGACGTGGTCAAGGGCAGCATCACCATCGCCAACAAGGAACTCGACGACCTCGTCATCGCGCGTCCGGACGGCACGCCGACCTACAACTTCTGCGTCGCGGTCGACGACTGGGACATGCAGATCACCCACGTGCTGCGCGGCGACGACCACGTCAACAACACGCCGCGCCAGATCAACATCCTGCGCGCGATCGGCGCGCCGCTGCCGCTGTACGGCCACCTGCCGATGATCCTCGGTGCGGACGGCGAGAAGCTGTCCAAGCGCCACGGCGCGGTCAGCGTGATGGACTATCCGGCCCAGGGCTACCTGCCCGAGGCGATGCTCAACTACCTCGCGCGCCTCGGCTGGAGCCACGGCGACGACGAGATATTTTCGATGGCGCAGTTCTGCGAATGGTTCAACCTCGACCACCTGAGCCGCTCGGCCGCGCAGTTCAACAACGAGAAACTGGCCTGGCTGAACAACCACTACATCAAGCAGGCCGACAACCAGCGCCTGGCCGCGCTCGCGCGTCCGCAGATGGAAGCGAAGGGCGCCCAGTTCGACGGCGCACCGGCGCTGCCGGCCGTGCTGGCGCTGATGAAGGAGCGCGCCAACACCGTCAACGAACTGGCCGATGCGGCGCTGCTGTTCTACCGCGCGCCGCAGCCCGACCCGGCGCTGCTGGCCCAGCACCTGACCGATGCGGTCAAGCCGGCGCTGGCCCAGTTCGCCGAGCGCTGCAAGACGGTCGACTGGAGCAAGGAGGCGATCGGCGCGATGATCAAGGAAGTGCTGGCCGCGCATGCGCTGAAGATGCCGCAGATCGCGATGCCGCTGCGCCTGCTCATCACCGGCCAGTTGCAGACCCCGGCCATCGATGCTGTATTGCAGATGTTTGGGCGCGAAACAGTGCTGGCGCGCCTCGCGGCATATTGAAAATCTTTGCGAAACGGTATTTGCACGGGGCAAGGATGTTTGCTATAATTCTGCTTCTTCGCAACGGGGGTATAGCTCAGCTGGGAGAGCGCTTGCATGGCATGCAAGAGGTCAGCGGTTCGATCCCGCTTACCTCCACCAGCAGCACGGTGTGTTTTGAACCGTGTTTCAGTTGAAGTGTTGAAGACGTTTTAGTTCGCGGTCCCCATCGTCTAGAGGCCTAGGACATCACCCTTTCACGGTGAGTACAGGGGTTCGAATCCCCTTGGGGACGCCAGGATATAGCAGTACGCAGCAGCACAGGCCGGACAGGTTTTCTGTCCCCATCGTCTAGAGGCCTAGGACATCACCCTTTCACGGTGAGTACAGGGGTTCGAATCCCCTTGGGGACGCCACCAAATGTAAATATGCAAAAAGCCGCCTTCGGGCGGCTTTTTGCATTCTTGGTCCCAAGAAAGTGTCGCGGCGATCCAACTATTTTGTAACAGCACGTAAATCGTTACTTTTGGAGAGTATTTCAAAGAACGATTAAGCTAATATCGACTAAAATATTGCCATATGTTAACGGCTCCATGCGAGTTTGGTAACTTTAACACGGCCGGAAATAAGGCGAGCAATTAACAGTTAACAATAATTGACAATTTGAAATTAACAATTACTTGCCTGGAGGGCACGAAATGAATCTGACACAAATGAAGGTCTCGACGCGCTTGCGAATCGGTTTCGGGATGGTCGCCGCTTTGCTTGCCATCGTCATCCTGCTCGGCTTGTCGCGCATGGCGCAGATGCAGGGGCGGATGGAGGAGATCATCCTGGTCAACCAGGTCGAGGCCAAGCTCGCCTCGACCATGGACCAGACCGTCACGGAACGGGCACTCGCCTTGCGCAACCTGATCTTGCTGACCGAGGAGGATGGGATCCAGATCGAGGTCAAGCGGATCGAAACCCAAGAAAAAAAATACGCCGAGGCCGACGAGAAGCTGAGCCGGATGTTTGCCACGCTGCCCGGGGTCGCGCCTGAGGAAAAGGCGCTGTTGGAGCAGGCCCGGCAGCAGGCCGCCCTGGCCGCGCCCTTTATCGCCAAGGCGCGCGCGCTGGCCCTGGAAAAGAAGAACGACGAAGCGTACAAGGTGTTGCGCTTCGAGTTCCGCTCGGTGCAAGCGAATTGGTGGGAAGTGTTGCGTAAGCTGACCGCGCTCGAAGAAGCGCAAAACGTCCAGGCGACGGCCGACGCCGAGCGGGCGTATGTCAGCGCGCGCGCGCTGATGCTGGGGTTCGGTGCGCTGGCGCTGGCGATGAGTGTGCTGGCCACCATCGTGATCACTCGCAGCATCGTCAAGCAACTCGGCTGCGAACCGGCCGAGGCGGTCGAGATATCCGGCCAGATCGCCGCCGGCAACCTGAGCGGCGTCATCGAGCCGCGCGCCAATGACCGCTCCAGCATGCTGTTCGCGATGAAGACCATGCGCGACAGCCTGGCCAACATCGTCAGCCAAGTCCACGTCAGTACCGATACGATCGCGACCGCATCGGCACAGATCGCTTCCGGCAATCAAGACCTGTCGTCGCGCACCGAAGAACAGGCCAGTTCGCTGGAAGAAACGGCGTCGTCGATGGAAGAACTGACCTCGACGGTCAAGCAAAATACCGACAATGCGCGCCAGGCCAACGGCCTGGCCCAGTCGGCGTCCCAGGTGGCGGGCAAGGGCGGGGCCGTGGTGTCGCAAGTGGTCGAAACGATGGCGGCGATCGATCAATCGGCCAAGAAAATCGTCGACATCATCGGCGTGATCGACGGCATCGCCTTCCAAACCAATATCCTGGCGCTGAATGCGGCGGTGGAGGCGGCACGGGCCGGCGAGCAGGGCCGCGGATTCGCCGTGGTCGCCTCCGAGGTGCGCAACCTGGCGCAACGGTCGGCCGCGGCCGCGAAGGAAATCAAGGGCTTGATCGGCGACTCGGTCGACAAGGTCGAGGTCGGCAACAGGCTGGTCGAGCAGGCCGGTGCGACGATGGCCGAGGTAGTCTCCAGCGTCGAGCGGGTCACCGGCATCATGGGGAAAATCATGGAAGCCAGTGAGGAGCAGACCTCCGGCATCGAACAGATCAACCAGGCGATCTCGCAAATGGACGCGGTGACCCAGCAAAACGCGGCGCTGGTCGAGGAAGCGGCCGCCGCCGCGGAAGCGATGCAGGAGCAGGCCGGCAACCTGACCCAGCTGGTCAGCGTCTTCACGCTGGAGGGGCGCCGCGAAACGTCGGTGCGGCCGACCCTCAAGGCGGTGGCGCCGGCGCGCGCCGGCACGCAACTGGCCGCGCTGCCGGTTCCCGCCGCGGCCAAGCGGCGCGTGGCCGCGGCCGGCCAGGGGCGGCGCCCGTCCGCCAATGCCGACGATTGGGAGCAGTTCTAAGCGCACACGCCGGGCCGTCCAGGCCGCGCCGCCGGAGCAGGGCGGGCGCACCTGAGTCATGTTAATCGTTACGGTGGCCGCCATGCCGCCGGATGGAGATGCAAATGACAGGCAACAGCAACACAGAAATGCACGCGATCGAGGTGCAGGAGCCGCAGGCCGAACGCGACGCGCGGCCTGCGGCCGATCGCGGCGGTCCCGGTTCGAATATTTTCTGGCATCGCGGCCAGGTGTCGGGGGCGGCGCGCGCCGACCAGTTCGGCCAGCGGCCGGCGACCATCTGGCTGACCGGCCTGAGCGGCGCCGGCAAGTCGACCATCGCCTACGAGCTCGAAAGGATGCTGCTCGACCGCGGCCGGCCTTCGTTCGTGCTGGACGGCGACAACATCCGCCATCATCTCAACAGCGATCTGGGGTTTTCCTCGGGAGATCGCAAGGAAAACATTCGGCGCACCGCCGAGGTCGCGCGGCTGATGAACGAGGCTGGACTGATCGTGATTACGGCCTTCATTTCGCCGTTCCGCGAGGATCGGGCGATGGCGTCGGACATCATCGGCACGCAAAATTTTGTCGAAGTTCACGTCAGCACCGCGCCCGAGGTCTGCGAAGCGCGCGACCCGAAAGGGCTGTATGCGAAAGCGCGCGCGGGGAAGATTCCGGAATTTACCGGCGTGTCCTCGCCGTATGAGCCGCCGCTGCGTCCGGCGCTGGCGCTCGATACCGGCCGGCTGCGGCTGGATGAAGCGGCGGGCGCCTTGTATGCCCATCTGTCGCAACGCCTGTTCGGCTGACGCGATGGCGGCCCGCACCGGCGCCATGTCCCCTGCGCGATCGCCGGGCGTGCCGCTCTACGACGTGTTCAACGGCGATGCGGACGGGATCTGCGCGCTGCATCAGCTGCGCCTGGCGCAGCCCGCCGAGACCCGGCTGATCACCGGCGTCAAGCGCGATATCGCCCTGTTGGACCGGCTTCCTTGCGACGGTCCGAT
>DASRXO010000756.1:0-4248 GCA_035654095.1 Telluria sp. | reverse complement strand
AAACCCATAGCGCGCGAGCCCAGAGACGCGCTATGGGTTCCCGCCTGCGCGGGAACGACGGCTTCAGTAAGCGCAGGTGCGAAAGCCAGCGAAGATGTTCGACGGCTTCAGTAAGCGCAGGTGCGAAAACCGGCGAAGATGTTCGACGGCTTCAGTAAGCACAGGTGCGAAAACCGGCGAAGATATCGTCGCGCTCGGGCAGGTAGAAATTGCGGAAGCGCGCCGATCCCAAGCGCGACGGCGTCGCGAACGAGGCGCCGCGCAGCACTTGATGCGTCATGAACCACGGCTCCGAATACTCGCGGTAGCGGTCCGGCTCGAAGCCCGGATACGGTTCGAACGGCGAGGCGGTCCACTCCCACAACCGGCCCCAGCGAAAGCCCGCCTGGCGCGAAACCGCCGCGTATTCCCATTCGGCCTCGGTCGGCAGGCGGCGCCCGGCCCAGGCGCAATACGCCTGCGCTTCGAACAGGTTCACATGACGCACCGGCTCGGCGCCGGCCAGCGTGGCGCCGCGCCCGAAGCGCAGGGTGCGCCACTGCGCGCCCTCGCGCTGCCAGTAGCGCGGCGAGGAACGCTCCTGGCGCATCAGCCACGCGCTGCCGGCCTGGCTCCAGAAGCGCGGCTGCTGGTAGCCGCCGTCGGCCACGAATTCGGCATACTGCGCATTCGTCACCAGGCCGGCGTCGATCCGAAACGGCGCCACGTAGACCGGGTGCGCCTGCTTCTCGTTGTCGAACACGAAGCCGCCATCCTGCGGCCCGCCCAGCACGATGGTCCCGCCCGGATAGCCGACGTCGGAGGCCGGCGACAGCGCCATCTCGTCGTGCGTCAGCTGCGCGGGTGCGGCCAGGCCCAGCGTCTGCAAGGTATACAGCAAGGCTTCGCCGTGCATGTCCTCATGCGCCAGCGCCAATCGGTAGGGATACAGCGCCTCGTCGGTGCCGGGTTCGCGCGAGAGCTTGTCGAGCGTGCGGTCGAGCACCTCGTGGCAGTAGGTCTTGAGCGCGCCGCTGCTCGGCAGGTCCAGCGTCCAGCGCGTGCGGTGCGGCACCGTGTTCGAATCGAACCAGTCGTCGCCGCGCGTGAGCAAGGAAGAACGCTGGGCCGCGGCCGGATGGCTGGAACCGGCCTCGCGCAGGATGAACCACTCGGCGAACCACGCGGTATGGCCCAATTCCCACAGCGGCGGATTGATCGTGGCAAGATGGGGCACCCGCGACAGCGCATCGTAACCCTCGGCGGCGAAACAGTCGAACAGGCTCAACGTATAATGTCGGGCGCTTTGCAGCGCTTCTGCCAGTTGTTGCGGCCTGGCGTGCCGGAATGACGCGGTGATTGAACTCATAGGCGCGATTGTAGCGACTTTTTCAGGGAGGGACGGTGAGGGATCGACAGCTGCTGATCGTGAGCCCGGCCGCGCGCGCCCAGAACAACGGCAACTGGCAGAGCGCCAGCCGCTGGGCGCACTTCCTGCGCGCGCATTATCGCGTACGTATCGCATCCGGATGGAGCGCGGACCAGCCGGCGCCGGCGCTTCTCATTGCGCTGCACGCGCGCCGCTCGGCCGCGTCGCTGGCCGCCTTTCGGGCCGCGCATCCCGCGCGCCCTGCGATCCTGGTATTGACGGGCACCGATCTGTATCGCGACATCGGCGAGGACCGCGCCGCCCAGGCCGCGCTGCGCCAGGCCGACGCGCTGGTGCTGCTGCAGCCGGACGGCATGGACGCGCTGCCCGCGGCCTTGCGGGCGAAGGCGCGCGTGATCTACCAGTCGGCGCCGGCGCTGCGCCCCTACCCGCGCAGCGCCGCACCGCGCCACCTCGACATCTGCATGCTCGGCCACCTGCGCGCCGAAAAAGACCCGCTGACCTTCATGCGCGCCAGCGCCCTGCTGCGCGACGCCGATGCGCGCCTGCGCCTGCTGCACATCGGCGCCGCGCTCGAACCGGCGCTGGGCGCGGCGGCCGCAGCCGCGCAGGCGGCCGACCCGCGCTACCGCTGGCTGGGCGCGCTGGCGCACGGCGCGGCGCGCCAGCGCCTCAAGCGCAGCCACGCGATGGTGATCGCCTCGCGCATGGAGGGCGGCGCCAACGTCGTCATCGAAGCGGTCACCAGCGGCGTGCCGGTGCTGGCCAGCGACATCAGCGGCAACCGCGGCATGCTGGGCGCCGACTACGCCGGCTACTTCCCGCTCGGCGACGCGGCCGCGCTGGCCGCCCTGATCGAACGCAGCGTCGCCGACCCGGCGTTTTACGCGCTGCTGCGCGCCCAGTGCGCGGCGCGTGCCATCCTGTTCGATCCGGCCGCCGAGCGAGCGGCCGTGCTCGACTTGGTGGATAATCTGCTGCACGCGCAGTCCATACCATCAATCACCGAAACGGAACCATCATGAGCACAGCACCCGAGCAGCCCATCCGACTGACCTCCTTCTCGCACGGCGGCGGCTGCGGCTGCAAGATCGCGCCCGGCGTGCTGGCCGAGATCCTCAAGAATTCGAGCGGCTTCCCGGTGCCGAAAGAACTCATGGTCGGGATCGAAACGGCGGACGACGCCGCCGTCTACAAGCTCAACGACGAGCAGGCGCTGATCGCCACCACCGACTTCTTCATGCCGATCGTCGACGATCCGTTCGACTTCGGCCGCATCGCCGCCACCAATGCGATCTCGGACGTGTACGCGATGGGCGGCACGCCGATCATGGCGCTGGCCCTGGTCGGCATGCCGATCAACAAGCTGCCGCTCGAGACCATCGGCCAGATCATCCGCGGCGGCGAGACGATCTGCGCCGAAGCCGGGATCCCGATCGCCGGCGGCCACACCATCGATTCGGTCGAGCCGATCTACGGGCTGGTGGTGCTGGGGCTGGTGCATCCGTCCAAGGTCAAGCGCAATGCGGACGCCAAGGCCGGCGACGTGCTGATCCTCGGCAAGCCGCTGGGCGTGGGCGTGCTGTCGGCCGCGCTCAAGAAGGAGGTGCTGGGCGCCGACGGCTACGCGGCCATGATCGCCAGCACCACCAAGCTCAACAAGCCGGGCAAGGCGCTGTCGGAAATGGCCGGCGTGCACGCCCTGACCGACGTGACCGGCTTCGGCCTGCTCGGCCACTTGCTGGAACTGGCGCGCGGCGCCGGCCTGACGGCGCAACTGGAAATGGCCAGCATTCCGCTGCTGCCGGGCGTCGAACAGCTGGCGCGCGACGGCTTCTTCACCGGCGCCTCGGGCCGCAACTGGGACGCCTACGGCAAGGACGTGGCGCTGGGCGCGGCCATCACGCCGGCCCAGCAAGCCTTGCTGACCGACCCGCAAACCTCGGGCGGGCTGCTGGTGTCCTGCGACCAGGCCAGCATCGGCGAAGTGCTGGCCCTGTTCGTACGCGAAGGCTTCGGCCAGGCCGCGGTGATCGGCCGCATGCGGGACGGCCCCGCCAAAGTCGAAGTCGCCTGACCCGTCGTTTCCCCCACCGGGGAAAACGACTTCCCGCGCAGGCGGGTATCCATGGCGCGGTCGGTCCGCCTACGCGCCATAGGGGGAATTCATGCAGTGCATGAATTCCCGCCTCCGCGGGAACGACGCCGTTTTTTTGGCGGAACTAGCGGTATAATCCGTCTCCCGCGCTGCCAAAATAACAACACATGACGTCCTTCGCCGACCTGGTGCTCAGCACCGACCACAAACAGCGGCGCTGCCTGAAGGTATTGCTGCTGACCGCGCTGGTGACCGCGGTCGCCAGCGCGCTGATGGCCTATGGCGCCGTGCAAGGGCTGTTCCAGCCGCGCCAGGTCGGCCTGCTGGCGCTGGCCTGCATCCTCAACACCTCGGCCTTCTACGCGATCATCCGCAGCCACCTGAACCAACGCTGCGCCGAACCCACGCTGGCCTTCCCCCAGACCGTCGCGGCCCAGACCCTGATCGCCGCGGCCTACGCGGTGACCGGCGTCGTGCACGCGGCGACGCTGGTGCTGCTCGCGTTGGTGATGGTATTCGGCATGTTCAACCTGCGGGTGCGCTCGATCCGGGTCGCCGGCGTCTACACCATCGTGCTGATGGGCGCGGTGATGCTGTGGCGCGCGCGCAGCGATCCGCTGGCCTACCCGCCCAAGGTCGAGCTGATCTACTTCGTGCTGGTGGCCACCGTGATGTCGGCCATCTCCCAGCTGTCGGTACAACTGATGAACATGCGGGTGCGCCTGAAGACCCAGAAGCTGGCGCTGGAAAACGCCCTCGCCCACATCCAGGAGATGGCCAC
>DASRXO010000755.1:0-2095 GCA_035654095.1 Telluria sp. | reverse complement strand
CGGACGCATAGCTGTTGTTGCCAAAGCTGTAGCCGGCGGCGTTCAGCCGCTGCAGCAGGTCGCTGCCGGTATAGCCCGGTTTGCCGGCGACTTCATCGTGCGTGATGTCGTTGTTGAGCTTCTGGTAATCGGCGTGGCCCTGGGCCGCCTTGGCGATCACCGCATTGGGCGCGAGTACCGGCATGCCGATCTGGCCGCGCCGGTAATTGATCCAGTTCAGGCCATCGGCCGAGATATTGTTGACCGAGGCGGGCGCGCCCGGCTCTTGCGGCAGGATGCTGGTGGGCTGGCTGACCACCGGCGCGCTGCCCGAGCCCCCGCCGCCGCAGGCAAGCAGCGACCACGCCGCCGCCAAACCCGCCAGAACCAGCCGCCAGCGTTGGTGTGTGATCATGATGCTGCGCTCCCGCACGAAATTGCTCTCAAACCCGATTCTAGGCGAAAATGGGATTCGGTGAAATTTGATTTCGGCCTCGCGAACGCGACAGTATGGACGGCGCGGTAAAATGTGTCATTCATGCATTTGACCGAGCACACGATTTGAAACCTAGCCGTCAACAGCGCCTCGCGCGCGCCAAATTCGCCTTGCCCAGCCTGGTGACCCTGCTGTCGATCGCCTGCGGTTTCGGCAGCATCGTGATCGCGGTCGACAATGCCGCGGTCGGCGATCCGCACGCCTACCGCCTGGCCGCCATCCTGCTGGTGCTGGCCGGCGTGTTCGACGCGCTGGACGGCTTCGTGGCGCGCGCCACCGGCACCTCGTCCGCGTTCGGCATGCAGCTCGACTCGATCGCCGACGTGATGAATTTCGGCTGCGCGCCGGCCATGCTGCTGTACTGCTACGGCTTCGCACAACTGGGCGCCGGCCATCCGACCCTGCTGCGCATGGGCGGCCTGGCCTGCTTCGTGTTCGTCGCCTGCGGCGCGCTGCGGCTGGCGCGCTTCAATGTGAACGTGGGCCGCACCGACCCGCGCTATTTCGTCGGCATGCCGATCACCGCCGGCGCCGCCTGCGTGGCCTCGGTGGTGGTGGCCTGGCCGGCGCCGCTGCTCACCAACCTGCAGGGCTACATGCTGATGGCGCTGATGGTGGCGGTCGGCACGCTGATGGTCTCGACCCTGCGCTTCCCGAGTTCGAAGCAGCCCAAGAGCACGCTGGTGTTCGCGCTCATCGCGCTCAACCTGGCGCTGCTGGCGTGGCTGCAGACCCGCTTCTTCGCGCTGTTCTTCGTGCTGTACGTGGGCGCGACCCTGCTGCTCAATATCGCCTGGCAGCGGGGCTGGCGCGGTATGGCGCCGCCGGTCGTCTACGAGGACTGATCAGGCGAACTTGTCGAGCAGCGCGGCCAGCCGGCCGGCGCTGTCGCGCGCCTGGCCGAGGTCGGCCGCGTTGGCGCTCTGGGTGACGATGCTGCCGGCCAGCAGCTGCACGAAGCAGCGGTCGAGCGCCTTGCGCGCCGCCGCCATCTGCTGCGCCACCGCGTCGATGTCGCTCGCCGGGCCGGCCAGCGCCACCAGTTTCTGCACGCCGCGCAACTGGCCTTCGATGCGCGCCAGCCGGTGCAGCAAGTCCTTCTTTTGCTGCGCGCCGAGCGCCTGACTTTCGACCATCCTGACCGGGCTGTCCGTCATGCGGGCACTCCTTATGCGACTTCGTGGGCGCGCGCCGCGCGCAAGATCTTGAACCAGTCGCTGCGGCTGAGCGTGAATTGGGTGCCGGCCACCGCCACCGCGATCGCCTCGATGCGGCCGGTGCCGGTCAGCGGGATCGGCCGGCACGGCAGGCGCATGATCCAGGCGAACACCACGCTGGCGAACGGCTGGTTGAGTTCGTCGGCGATGCCCTTGATGACCAGCCGCAGGTTCTCGGCGTTCGCCTCGTTGGCGCTGAACAGGCGGCCGCCGGCCAGCGGCGACCAGATCATCGGCGCCACGCCCTGGTCCTGCAGGCCGTCGAAGGTGGTGTCGAACAGCGGCGCGATGTGCAGCGGCGAGAACTCGAGCTGGTTGGTGGTCAGCGCGATGCGCTTGTGCAGGCAGTCGAACTGATGGCGGCTGAAATTCGACACCCCGAAATGCAGCACTTTGCCGGCCT
>DASRXO010000754.1:0-2186 GCA_035654095.1 Telluria sp. | reverse complement strand
CGGCCATCCCGCCCGGCATCGCCGGCGAGGTCGGGACGTTCTGGTCGCCGCCGATCGCCAGCGCCTTGGCGTTGGCGGCCTGGGTCGACATCTGGCGCACCAGCATGTCGGCCAGGCCGAGCCCGCGCTTGGCCAGGTTCTGGCTCATCTGCTGGTCCAGCATGCCGGTAAACATCTTGCCCTGCTGGCTGTCCATCAGACCGTCCTGCGGCGTGGCGTCGCGCATGCTCTTCATCATCATGTTGATGAACATCGCCTCGAACTGGGTCGCCGCGCTCTTCAAGGCGCCGGGCGAGCCGGCCTGGGCCGCCTGCTTGAGGTCGCCCAGGCCCTTGGCGTCGAGCGCGAGCTTGCTGGTCAGGTCGTTGGTCTGGCTGATCATGCGTGCCTCAGATGATCTCGAGTTCGGCGTGCAGCGCGCCGGCCGCTTTCAGCGCTTGCAGGATCGACAGCAAGTCTTGCGGCGAGGCGCCGATCGCATTCATCGCCTTGACCACCTCGGCCAGCGAGGCGCCGCCCTTGACCAGCAAGACCTTGCCCGGGTCTTTCTTGACTTCGATCTGGGTGTTCTGGGTCACCACCGTCTGGCCGCCCGAGAACGGCCCCGGCTGGCTGACCTGGGGCTCGGAACTGATCGTCACCGACAGGTTGCCGTGCGAGATCGCGCAGCTGTCGAGGGTCACCGCCTGGTTCATCACCACCGAACCGGTGCGCGCATTCATGATCACTTTCGCGGCCGACCGGGCCGGACTCACTTCGAGCCCCTCCAGGATGCCGAGGAAGGCCACCCGCTGGTCGCTCGACGAGGGCGAGCGCACCCGGATCACGCGGCCGTCGAGGGCGGTGGCGATGTCGGGACCGAAGTGGTTGTTGATCGCTTCCACCACCCGGCTGGCGGTGGTGAAGTCGGTCTGGTTCAGTTCCAGCCGCACCTGGTTGTCCTCGCCCAGGGTCGAGGCGACCGCGCGCTCGACGGTGGCGCCGCCCGAGATCTTGCCGACGTTGAGATGGTTGACCTGGACCTGCGCGCCGCCGGCCGCCGCGCCCACGCCGCCGACCAGCACATTGCCTTGCGCCATGGCGTAGACCTGGCCGTCGGCGCCTTGCAGCGGCGTCATCACCAGGGTGCCGCCGCGCAGGCTCTTGGCGTTGCCGATCGAGGAAATCGTGATGTCCAGCGTCTGGCCCGGCTGGGCGAAGGCCGGCAGCATCGCGGTGACCGTGACCGCGGCCACGTTCTTCAATTGCAGCGTGGTGCCGGGCGGCAGGTTCACGCCCTTTTGCTGCAGCATCGCGACGATCGACTGCACCGTGAACGGGGTCTGGGTGGTCTGGTCGCCGGTGCCGTCGAGACCGACCACGATGCCGTAGCCGGTCAACTGGTTCTGGCGTACGCCGGCGATGCTGGCGAGGTCTTTCAGGCGCTCGGCCCGGGCCAGCGGCGCCAGCAGCAAGGCCGCGGCCAGCAGGAGGAAGGGGTAGCGTGCGCGCATCGTCATTCCGGTCAGAAAGGCAGCAGCGACTGGAAGAAGCGCGACGCCATCGAGGTCATTTCGGCGCGGTCGATCTGGCTGTTGGTGCGGTATTCGACGCGCGCATCGGCGACCTGGGTCGAGGACACGGTATTGCCGGGCTGGATATTGTCGGGGCTGACCATGCCGGAGAAGCGGATGAACTCGACGCCCTTGTTCATCGCGACCTGCTTTTCGCCGACCACGATCAGGTTACCGTTCGACAGCACCTCGGTCACGGTCACGCCGATGGTGCCGGTGAAGGTGTTGCTGGCGCTCTGGTTGTCGCCATCGGCGAACTTGGTGGCGCCATTCGCCGCCACGCTGGCGGCGCCGACCTTGCCCTGGGCGAAGCCGGGCACGCCGAAGTTCACCGTGCCCGACTTGTTGCCCGAGCTGGCGCCGGCTTTCACCGCCGAGGTCTTTTCGATGATGTTGATGGTCAGCAGATCGCCGATGTGGCGCGCGCGCCGGTCTTCGAACATCGGGCGGTAGGTCGAGGCCTGGTAGATCGCGCCGTTGGCCGGCGCCGGCGCTTCGGCGCTGGGCGGGCGCGCGGTGGTCTCGCGCTGCACGATCGAGGTCGGCACCGTCGAGCAGCCGGCCAGCGCCAGCGCCGCGAAGAGGACGAGCGTTTTCATAACTGGGCCAGCTTTTGCAGCATCTGGTCGGAGG
>DASRXO010000753.1:0-3763 GCA_035654095.1 Telluria sp. | reverse complement strand
GTGCGGTGATGACCACCGGCTTGTTGAAGTACTGGCCCAGCCGCACCGCGGCCACGCCGTCCGGATAGAAGTAATGAGCGTCGATCAGGTCGAAGTCGTAACCTTCGTCGATCATGCGCGCCAGCGTACGCTTGGCGGCAGCCGCCATCAGCATGGGCGACCAGTTCATGCCGATCTTCGGGATCAGCGGGAAGCGCGGATGCGCGACCGACAGGCCGAAGCGGTTTTCCCAGCGCGGCACGCGCGCGAAATCGGCGTAGTTGCCGAAGCGGCTGCCGCTGAACGGAAACCAGGGCACCGGCGCCACCACCCGCGATTCGATCTCGCCGCTGTCGACCAGATTGCGCAAACGGGTCTCGACAAAGATCCCGTGATTCGGCTTGACCTTGTTCGGGAACAGGCTGCTGAAGGTGACGATCTTCATTTGCCCGTCGCCGCCGGCAGCGAGGCGTACACCGCCTTGTAGCGGCCCACGCTGACGGCCCAGTTGCGCTCGCGCTCGACGAAGGCGCGGCCGTTGTCGCGCAGCGCCTGCCAGCGTTCCGGCGCGCCCAGCAGCGCCAGCACCTTGGCCGCCAGCGCCTGTGGATTGCCGGCTTCGAACAGCACGCCGGTCTTGCCGTCCTCGATCAACTCGCCGTGGCCGCCGACGTCGGACGCCACCAGGATCCGGCCCTGGGCCATCGCTTCGAGCGGCTTGAGCGGCGTGACCAAATCGGTCAGGCGCATCTTCAGGCGCGGGTAGACCAGCACGTCGATCAGGTTGTAGTAGCGCTGCACCTCGTCGTGCGGCACGCGGCCGGTGAACAGCACGCTGTCGGCCACGCCCAGTTCGCGCGCCAGCTGTTTGAGCCGGCCGTCCTGTGGCCCGCCGCCGACCAGCAGCACGCGGATCGCCGGCTTCGCGGCCAGCATCGCCGGCAGCGCGCGCAGCAGGATGTCGAGCCCTTCGTAGGCATAGAACGAGCCGATAAAGCCCAGCACCTGCTTGCCCTCGATGCCCAGGCGTGCAGCCAGCGCCTCGTCGCGCGCCTCGCCGACGCTGAAGTCTTCGATGTTGACCGCGTTCGGGATCACTGTCACCTTGGGGGCCGGGATGCCGCGCCCGACGATCTCGGCGCGCAGGCCTTCGCAGATGGTGGTGGCGGCGTGCACGCGCTTGAGCGCATAGGTTTCCATTGCGCGCGTCAGGCGGTAGCGCAAGCCCCATTCGCTGCTGGTGCCGTGGTCGACCGCCGCATCCTCCCAGAACGCGCGGATCTCGTACACCACCGGGATGCCGAGCTTGCGGCCGACGCGCAGCGCGGCGATCGCATTGAGCGGCGGCGAGTGGGCGTGGATCACGTCGGGCTTGATCTCCTGGGCCACCGCCAGCAGGCGCGCGCTCAGGGTCGAAATCACGGCCAGCTGATTGAGCACCGGCAGGCTGGCCAGCGCGCCGTTGGCGGGCGCCGTGCGGTAGAACAGCCAGCCGTCCACGTCGTCCTGCGGCTGGCCGTAGGCGCCCTGCTTCTGGCTGGTGACGTGTGCGGTCTCCCAGCCCAGCGCGCGCTGCTGCTTGAGGATGGACAGCGTGCGGAAGGTGTAGCCGCTGTGCAGAGGGATCGAATGGTCAAGCACGTGCAGGATGCGCATCTCAGGCTCCCTGCAATTCTTTGCGCAGGAAGGCCTCGAACATCAGCAAAGACCAGATCGAGGCGCTGTAATCGCGCCGGCCCGACTGGTGCTGTTCGACCAGCTCGGACAGGAAGGTGGCGTTGAAGATGCCGGTGTCGGCCAGCGTGGGCCCGAGCAGCGATTCGCGCACGCGTTCGCGCAACGGGCCGCGAAACCAGGCCGCCAGCGGCACCGAAAAGCCCATCTTGTTGCGGTACAGGATATCGTTCGGCAGGTAGCGCTCGAGGCTCTTCTTGAACACGTACTTGCCTTCGCCGCCGCGCAGCTTCATGTCGGGCGGCAGGCCGGAAATCCATTCGACCAGCTTGTGGTCGAGCAGCGGCACCCGCACCTCGAGCGCGTGGGCCATGCTGGCGCGGTCGACCTTGGTCAGGATATCGCCCGGCAGGTAGGTCTTCATGTCGAGGTACTGGATCATCGACAGCGGATCGTCGGTCGGCGCATTCGCCGCGTGCTCCTGCATTACGTCGATTGCGCGATAGCCCTGCAGGTCGGTGCGGAATTTATCCGAGAACAGGCGCGCGCGCATCGCGTCCGACATCACCGACACGCCGTGGAAGTAACCCTCGACCAGGTCGCGCGCCAGCGCTTCGAAGGTGGTCTTGGCGCGGAACATGCGCGGCGCCCAGTCGGCCTTCGGATAGTATTTGCCGAGGGTGCCGAACAGCGGCTTGCGCAAGCCCGAAGGCAGGCGCGCGCGTACCTTGTGCTCGCCCATGGCGTAGCGGTAGCGGCGGTAGCCGGCCAGGTTCTCGTCGCCGCCATCGCCCGACAGCGCCACCGTCACGCGCTTCCTGGCCAGCTGGCACACGCGGTAGGTCGGGATCGCCGAGCTGTCGGCGTACGGCTCGTCGTACAGGTCGGCCAGGGTGTCGAGCAGGCCGTAGTCGTCGGTGTCGACGGTCTCGACGTGGTGCGCGGTCTTGTATTGCGCGGCGACCTGCGCGGCGTACTTCGATTCGTCGAAGGCGGGGTCGTTGAAGGCGATCGAGCAGGTGTTGACCGGCTCGTCGGCCAGTCCGGCCATCATCGCGACGATCGCGCTCGAATCGACGCCGCCCGATAAAAAGGCACCGAGCGGCACCTCGGCCACCAGGCGGATCTTGACCGCTTCGCGCAGCCGTTCGATCAGTTCGCCCTCGGCGTCCTTCTCGGTCATGTTGGCGTGCAGCTTGAACGGCACGTCCCAGAATTGTTCCGGCTCGGGGATAGGCTGGCCGACCTTGACGGTCAGGCGGAAGCCGGGCGAGAGCTTCTTGGCGCCCTTGTAGATGGTCTTCGGCTCCGGCACGTAGCCGTAGGCGAAATAGTCTTCGACCGCGCGCACGTCGATCTCGTGCGGCAGGCCGGGGATCGCGCGCAGCGACTTCAGCTCGGAGCCGAAGATGAACATCCCGTCCGGCAGCAGCGCGTAGAAGAAGGGCTTGACGCCGAGCCGGTCGCGCGCCATGAACATGGTCTGCTGCTTGCGGTCCCAGACCGCGAACGCGAACATGCCGCGGAAGCGGTGCACGCAATCCTCGCCCCATTGTTCCCAGGCGTGGATGATGACTTCGGTGTCGCTCTTGGTGCTGAAGGTGTGGCCCAGTTCCTTCAGTTCGGCGGTCAGCTCGCGGTAGTTGTAGATCTCGCCGTTGAAGATCACGACCACGCTGCGGTCTTCGTTGAACAGCGGCTGCTGGCCCAGCGAAATGTCGATCACCGACAGTCGGCGGTGGCCGAAGCCCACCCCGGGTTCGGTGTAGACCTCGCCCTCGTCCGGACCGCGGTGGTGCTGGGTCTCGTTCATGCGCTTGAGCAGCGCCGGGTCAATGGCGCGCGCGCCGCGCGTATCGAAAATGCCGACTATTCCACACATGATTTGATGGGCTTTCTGAACTTGGTCTTACGTTCGCACAGGCTGTCGTACAGCGATTCGTAGGCGGCCACCATGGCCGTCATATTGTATTTGCGCAGGACCCGCTCGCGGCCGGCCGCGCCGTGGCGCTCGGCCAGCGCGGGGTCGGCCACGTAGCGCGCCAACGCCTCGGCCATCGCCGCCGGATCCGACACCGGCACCACGAAGCCGGTCACGCCGTCGTCGATC
>DASRXO010000752.1:0-5527 GCA_035654095.1 Telluria sp. | reverse complement strand
CCCACGATCACGGCGCGCGCCTTGTGCGCCGCGCCCTGCGCGCGCAGCGGGTTGAGCTTGGCCGCGCCGCTGCTGCCGGCGGCGGCGTCGCCCGCGGCGCCCGGCGGCAGCGCGAAGCGCGCCGTGTTCTTGCCCGGCGGCGTACTTTGCAGCAGGTCGCGCATCTTGTCGGCCGTCACATCCCACGAGGTGCCGGACACGACGGCGCGCATGGTCGCGCCCATCTGTTCGCGCTGCGCGGGCGTCATCGCCAGCGCGGCCTCGCAGGCGGCGATGAACTCGGCCGGCGACTGGGCGATCGCGACCACCTGGCCGTAGGGCTTGGCGACGTCGGCGATCGCGGTGCTGACGATCGGCAGCTCGGCCGCCATGTATTCGAGCACCTTGGTCGGGCTGATGAAGCGGGTCGCCTCGTTCAGCGCGAACGGCAGCAGGCACACGTCCCAGCCCGCCAGGAAGTGCGGCAGCGCCTTGTACGACTGCTGGCCGAGGTAGTGGATGTTGGCGCGTTGCGGCAGGCTCTGCGGGTCGATCTTCAGGATCGGCCCGACCAGCACGATCTGCCAGTGCGAATGGGCGTCGGCCAGCGCGGCGATCAGTTCGCCGTCGAAACGCTCGTCGATCACGCCGTAGAAGCCGAGCCGCGGCCGCTCGATATTCAGGTGCAGGGGATGGCCGTTGTTGCGGTCCAGCGCCTGCTCGAAATGCACCGCGTCCACGCTGCTCGGGAAGCAATGCGCGTTCGCATGGCGCTCGCGCTTGGCCTCGTACAGGCTGGGGCCGCCGGTGAACACCAGGTCGGCCAGGTTCAGCAGCGCGGTCTCGCGCTGCAGCAATTGTTTGGGCGAATTCTTGAACGCCGCCAGCTCATCCATGCAGTCATACACCACCAGGCCGGGATGCAGTTCCTGCAGCAGCGGCAGCGCCATCGGCGTGTAGAACCACACGATCGGGTCTTCGCCCGCCGGCACCAGCTGGGCCAGCAGCGGCTGCAACAACGGCAATTGATCATCGTGGAAACCGGGCGCCTGCACCGGCGTATGCGGGACGCACACCGTCACGTTGGGCGCCGGACTGCGTTGCTCGAGATGGGGATCGCCCTCGTCGAACACCGGCTCTTCCACGAACATGATGCGGTAGTGCTGCGCCAGCCGCGACAGCAACTGCTGTGGCCGCTGATACACGAAATCCCAGCGCAGGTGACAAAAAACAATAATCGTTGGCATGGTAACTCCTTCTGCTTGCCCAGGCGGGGCATCGGTTGAACAAAGATTGCGCGTAAGGGTTTGGGCTTGCCGCAGCGCCAGGCCGTAGTGCGGCGCCAGCACGCGCGCCAGCGGGTCGCGGCCGCCGCGGTCGACATCCCACAGCCCGCTGCGATGCCAATGGTGTTCATCTTCCCAGTCGGGCCGGTCGATGATCGGGTACACGCACAGGCCGCGGAAATCGCCGCCCTGCAGCGTGGTGAACGCGGCCTGTTCGGCCATCTCGCGGATCCAGACCCCGCGCCCGCTGCCCACGTGGCTGGTTTCGGCCAGCATGGTGGGACGGCGATAGCGCTGTTCGAGTTCGAGCAGCAGCCGGTGCAGCGGCTTGCGGCGCGGATCGTCGAGGTGCCACCACAGGCGCAGGTTGGTGCCGCTCTCCCATTGGTTGCTGTGGTAGTAGTTGCCGCCCAATAGGTCGAGATAGCGCGGCGCGCCGCCCAGCTCGGGCTCGGTGCGGCCGCACAGCATGTCCCAGGCCTCGAACTGCGACATGCTCCAGCCCACCGCCTGGTCCTGCCAGTCGGGCCGGTCGGGCGGCGCGATCACGTGGATCAGCGGATCGCATTGCAGGATGCGGGCGCGCGGATCGGCTTCCCAGATCGCCTCGCAGCCGGCGATGGTGGCGCGCACCAGCTGGCGCTTGCCGGCGCCGCCGGGGTCGGGCCGGTACATATTCTGGCAATGGAACATGTGCACCGACAGGCCCCAGGCGGTAAATGAAATCTCGTTGATCGGCGAGTAGATCGGCGCTTCGTCGGCGTACGGCCCGAGGAACTCGGCCAGTGCGCGGCACAGGCGCGCGAAGCGCTCGACGAACTGGGGCGCGAACAGGTCGACGTCGGGCGGCCAGCCGTAGTGGCAAAAAGTCCAGCACAGCTGCAGCCCGAGTTCGCGCGCGAGGCGCGCACGCTCCTCGAGGATCGCGAAATCGAACTTGCCGTCGGTCTCGACCAGGCGCCAGCCGACGCTCTCGCGCACCGTGCGGATGCCGAACTGGGCCAGCCTTTCGTAATCCTCGCGCACCCGGTCGAGGTGGCCGGTGGCGTGGTTCATCGACAGCGGCTTGCCGTCATGGTTGATGTGGTCCGCGCCTTCGAAGCCGGCCTGCCAGAACGACAGGAAGGGCGCCGCGGAGGAAATCTGCCGGTCCATGCGCGCCGCCTACTCGTCGACCTTGATGTTGCGGGTGGCGGCGCTGAGCAGCTCGAGCGAAATCTTGGGCGTGCGGTCGGCGCACAGCAGGCCGTTGGCTTCCTGGAAGGTGTCGGTGAACTGGGTGTAGCAAAAGCCGCTGAACATGGTGGTGGTGTTGACCACCCCCAGCAGGCGCCGGTACAGGTCGAGGAAGCTGTCTTCGGAATGGGCGCGCGAATAACCCCAGGTGTGGCCGGGCGCCGCGCACTTGTCGAAGGCGATGCCGCCGAACTCGGTGAGCACGATCGGCTGGCCGCGGTGCGGAAAGCCGTCCAGGGTCAGGATGCGCCCGCCCGGACGCCGCTGGTCGAACAGGGTGCGCACCGGATCGGTGACCGCGTAGCGCGCATCGAGCCGCTCGGGATCGCAGTCGTAATCGTGGATGCCGAGGATGTCGGTGGCCGAGGCCTCCCAGCCGTCGTTGCCGATCACCGGCCGGGTGGCGTCGAGCGTGCGGGTCAGGTGGTACAGCGCCTCGACCGCGTTGCGGTGCGCCTGCGTCAGCGTCAGGTTGGGCACGCCCCAGGACTCGTTGAACGCGACCCAGACGATGATGCACGGATGGCTGTAATCGCGTTCGATGGCCTCGGTCCATTCGCGCACCATGCGCGTGATCGCCTTCGGGCTGAAGCGGTAGGCCGAGGGCATCTCTTCCCACACCAGCAGGCCCAGCTTGTCGGCCCAGTACAGGTAGCGCGGGTCTTCGATCTTCTGGTGCTTGCGCACGCCGTTGAAGCCGAGCGCCTTGGCCAGCTCGACGTCGCGCCGCAGCGCCGCGTCGTTGGGCGCGGTCATCAGGGTGTCGGGCCAGTAGCCCTGGTCGAGCACCAGGCGCAGCGCGTACGGGCGCCCGTTGAGCATGAAGCGGTCGCGGTTGATCGACACCGAGCGCAGCGCCGTGTAGGAATGGACGGTGTCGAGCAGCTCGCCGCGGTGGCGCAGCGTGACCTCGGCGTCGAGCAGGGTCGGGCGCTCCGGGCTCCACAAGAGCTCGTTGCGCGAGTCGTCGATGCCGGGGTCGGACAGCGCGATCTTGCGGGTCGCCTCATGGCCCAGCAGCTTGTAGTGGTCGTCCGCCAGCAGCGAGCTGCCGTGCCAGATCTTGACCTCGACGAACAGGTCTTCGTCGACGTCGCCGGTGGCGAAGATCTCGCAGCCGATCTCGTAGGTCTCGAAGATCGGGGTCCAGCGCAGGGTCTGGATATAGGTCGAGGCGACCTGCTCGAGCCACACGGTCTGCCAGATGCCGGTGGTGCGCGGATACCAGATCGAATGCGGCTCGAGCAGCCAGTCCTGCTTGCCGCGCGGCTTGGCCAGGTCGTGCGGATCGTCTTCCACGTACACCGTCACCACTTGCTGGCCGTCGCCCTTGAGCGCATTGCTGATGTCGGCCGAAAACGGCGTGTGGCCACCCACGTGCTCGGCCACCAGCTGGCCGTTGACCCAGACCCGCGCCTCGTAATCGACGGCGCCGAAATGCAGGATGGTACGGCCCTTGCCCGGCACCAGCTGGAACTCGCGCTGGTACCAGCACACGCAATGGAAGCCGCGATCGCCGACCCCGCTGGTGGCCGACTCGGGCGGGAACGGCACCAGGATCTCGTGGCTCCATTCGGCCGGGCCGTGCGGCATGCCGTACTGGCGCGCGTCGTCGTACACGAATTTCCAGGGCCCGTTCAGGCTCATCCAATGCTGGCGCACCAGCTGCGGCCGGGGATACTCAAAATCGCTCATCGTGTGTCCTCTTTGTCGGTCAGCGGGATCAGCACCCGCCCCTTGCGCGCGCCGGCGTTGTAGCGCGCCAGCGCGTCGGCGGCCGCGGCGGGCGCCGCGCCGGCGCGGCACAGGGCCACGCAGGCGCCGCCGAAGCCGGCCCCGGTCAGGCGCGCGCCCAGCACCCCGGGCGCGGCGCGCAGGCTGGCGGCCAGCTCGTCGAGTTCGCGGATCGACACCTCGTAATCGTCGCGCAGGCTGGCGTGCGAGGCGTCCATCAGCGCGCCGAAGCGTTCGGCATCGACCCCGGCCACCGCTTCGAGCACGCGCAAGTCTTCGCACACCACATGGCGCGCGCGCCGCCGCAGCGGTTCCGGCAGCGCCGCCAGCGCGGCCGGATCGCCGACGTCGCGCAAGGCCTTCACCCCCAGCAGGCGCGCGGCCTCGTCGCATTCGGCGCGCCGCTCGTTGTACTTGCTGGCCGCCAGCCTGCGCGGCACGCCCGAGTCGAGCACCACCAGCTCGCTGGCGGCCGGCAGCGGCAGCAGCCGGTGCGCCAGCGTGCGCGCGTCGATGAACAGCATATGCTCGCGGTCCGCCAGGCTGGACGCCATCTGGTCCATGATGCCGACGTTGACCTTGGCGAATTCGATCTCGGCGCGCTGCGCCAGCCGCGCCAGCTTGACGTCGTCCATCTCGAAGCCGAGCAGGCTGCGCAGGGCGCGCAGGGTCGCCACCTCGAGCGCGGCGCTGCTCGACAGTCCGGCCCCGACCGGCAGGTTGCTGCTCGCATACACGCGCAGCGCCGGCACCGCCACGCCCTCCTGCTCGACCAGCCGGATGCAGCCTTCGATATAGCTGGCGAAACCCGGCGGCGCGCTGCCGCGCTGGGCGAAGCTCACGCTCTGGTCCAGCGTCGCCGAATAGAAATAGAAGTAGCCGTCGTTGCTGGGCCCGAGCGCCACCTCGGTATGCTGCGGCGTGGCCACCGGCAGCATGAAGCCGTCGTTGTAGTCGGTGTGCTCGCCCAGCAGGTTGACGCGGCCGGGCGCCCGCGCATGGGCGGCGGGCGCGCCGCCGAAGAAGCCGGCCAGGGTCACCACGCGGCCTCCAGCCACAGCGGGCGCAGCCGGCCCTGCACGTTCAGCGCCGGCCAGTCGGGATCGAAGGTCAGGTTGTCGAGGCCGTGCTCGCCGAGCAGGAAGGTGTCTTCCAGCTTGATGCCGGCAAAGCTGGGGTTGAAGGCGACCGCCATGCCGGCGCGCAGTTCGAGCGCGGTGGCGGCGGTGGCCACCAGTTCGCGCGCCAGGTAGCCGGTGATGCCGCCCTGGTGGTGCTCGAGGATCGCGTCC
>DASRXO010000751.1:0-5360 GCA_035654095.1 Telluria sp. | reverse complement strand
CTTGACCGTGATCGCCGCTGCAGTGATCGCCACATCGGCGCCAGCTGGGACAGCGATCGGCATTTTAGCTACTCGAGACATCGTCTACTCCTTAAGCCACGTAGCAAATCACTTCGCCGCCGACACCGGTGGCGCGCGCTTTGCGGTCCGTCATGACGCCTTGCGGGGTCGACACGATCGCCACGCCCAGGCCGTTCATCACGGTCGGGATATCATCCTTGCCCTTGTACACGCGCAGCCCGGGACGGGACACGCGCTCGAGGCGCTCGATGACGGGACGGCCAACGTAATACTTCAAACCGATCTTCAGTTCCGCCTTGCCACCAGCTGCGGTGACGGCGAAATCTTCAATGTAACCCTCGTCCTTGAGGACGTTGGCAATCGCTACTTTGACTTTCGACGATGGCATGGCCACGGTCGTTTTTTGTACGCCTTGTGCGTTGCGAATGCGGGTCAGCATATCGGCGATAGGATCGCTCATACTCATTGCTTATTCTCCTATTACCAGCTTGCTTTAGTCATACCCGGGATCTCACCACGCATGGCGAATTCACGGAGCTTGATGCGACCCAGACCGAATTTACGGAATGTGCCACGCGGGCGGCCGGTGACGGCGCAGCGGTTACGCTGGCGGGTCGGCGCCGAGTTGCGCGGCAGGGCCTGCAACTTCAGACGGGCTTCATAACGCTCTTCTTCCGACTTGGACTGGTCATCGATGATGGCCTTCAGAGCGGCACGCTTCGGGGCGAATTTCTCCACCAGGTCTGCACGCTTCTGTTCGCGGTTAATCAGTGCTAGTTTTGCCATGATCTCAGTTTCTGAACGGAAATTTAAAGGCGGCGAGGAGGGCTTTCGCTTCGTCGTCGGTCTTGGCGGTGGTGGTGATGCTGATGTTCATACCACGCAACGCGTCAATCTTGTCGTACTCGATTTCAGGGAAGATGATCTGTTCCTTGACGCCGATGTTGTAGTTGCCACGGCCATCGAAGGAACGGCCATTCACACCGCGGAAATCGCGCACGCGCGGCAGGGCCACGGTGATGAAGCGATCGAGGAACTCGTACATGCGAGCGCCGCGCAGGGTGACCATGGTACCGATCGGATAGCCTTCACGGATCTTGAAACCCGCGATTGCCTTGCGCGACTTGGTGGTCACCGGCTTCTGGCCGGCGATCTTGGTCAAGTCGCCCACGGCGTGCTCGAGGACTTTCTTGTCGGCGATTGCCTCACCCACACCCATGTTCAGGGTGATCTTGGTCAGGCGTGGCACTTCCATTGCCGATTTGTAGCCGAATTTGGCGACCAGGTCGGCAACGACCTTATCTTTATAGAATTCTTGGAGACGGGCCATGATGTCTTAAACCTTCACTACTTCGCCGGACGACTTGAAGACGCGGACTTTTTTGCCGTCCACTTCCTTGAAGCCGACGCGGTCTGCCTTGCCAGTCGCCGCATTGAACAATGCAACGTTGGACACGTGAATCGGCATAGTCTTATCGACGATACCACCAGTTACGCCGGTCATTGGGTTAGGCTTGGTCGCCTTCTTGGCGACGTTGACGCCTTCAACCACGACATGTTCGGCATCGATACGCTGCTGAACCACACCGCGCTTGCCCTTGTCTTTCCCGGTCAGAACGATGACTTCGTCGTTTTTACGAATCTTATCCATTACGACTCCTTACAGGACTTCAGGTGCCAGGGACACGATTTTCATGAACTTCTCAGTCCGCAGTTCGCGCGTGACTGGTCCAAAAATACGGGTACCGATCGGCTCGAGCTTGGCGTTGAGCAGCACGGCGGCATTGCCGTCGAACTTCACCAGCGAGCCATCCTGGCGGCGCACACCTTTGGCGGTACGCACAACCACGGCGTTATAAATTTCACCTTTTTTGACACGGCCGCGTGGCGCAGCAACCTTGACGGTTACCTTGATCACATCGCCAATGCCAGCATAACGGCGCTTGGAACCACCCAATACCTTGATGCACATGACTTCCTTGGCACCGGTATTGTCGGCCACTTCGAGCCGGCTTTCAGTTTGAATCATAGTGTTCTCTTTCCCAACTTAAGCCGAAGAATTCCCACTGGGTGGGCCTGCGGTCAGTCTTGGTCCCGCCAACCTCCCCTGCTGGAGCGATTGTTTGGGTGATGGACTTTCCAAAAACTTTCGTCACAGGCCGCTGCCACCGGGGTGACTAAATAATTGCGGCAATACATGAACGAAGCCCGCTAGTATCGCATAACACCAGCGGGCCCGCAAGGCTTTTCTTTGTTGCGTCTACATCACACGTCGTTCCCGCGAAAGCGGGAACCCATGCTGCGCATCCATCTCGGCGCGGTATGGATTCCCGCCTGCGCGGGAATGACGGGATTTAGATGACCTGGGCTGCCTGCACCACGCGGGTGACAGTCCATGCCTTGGTCTTCGAGATCGGACGACCTTCCTGGATCTCGACGGTGTCACCGGTCTTGACCGAGTTGGTCTCGTCATGCGCGTGGTACTTATTGCTGCGCATGATGATCTTGCCGTACAAAGGGTGCTTGACGTGACGCTCGATCAGGACGGTCACCGTCTTGTCCATCTTGTCGGAAACCACTTTACCGACCAGCGTGCGCTTCAGCGCTGCTTTCGTAGTGTCGTTCATTTGGCGTCCTTCGAGTTCATGACCGTCTTCACCCGCGCGATATCGCGGCGGACCTTCTTGAGTTGCGAAGTGTTGCTCAGCTGTTGCGTGGCGATCTGCATGCGCATGCCGAACTGGGCCTTCAACAAATCATTCAGCTCTTTCTGGAGAGCTGGCTGGTCTTTGCCGCGGAGTTCTGTTGCTTTCATTTACAACTCCTATTATTGGCCGACTTGGCGAATGACGAAAGTCGTCGCCAGTGGCAGTTTGGCTGCGGCCAGACGGAATGCTTCCCGTGCCAGCGTCTCGTCGACGCCATCCATTTCGTACAGTACTTTGCCGGGCTGAATTTCAGCGACGTAGTACTCCGGATTGCCTTTACCGTTACCCATACGAACTTCGGCCGGCTTGTTCGAAATCGGCTTGTCCGGGAAAATACGGATCCAGATCCGGCCGCCACGTTTGATGTGACGGGTCATGGCGCGACGGGCAGCTTCGATCTGGCGCGCGGTGATACGGCCGCGGGCGACTGCCTTCAGACCGAATTCACCGAACGAGACAGCGGTGCCGCGGGTGTGCGAAATGCCGGTGTTACGGCCTTTCTGCTCTTTACGATACTTCCTGCGTGCTGGTTGCAGCATGGTTATTCTCCTGCTTTCTCAGCTGGTGCGGCGGCAGCGGCTTCGGTCGGCTTCTTGGCAGCAGCACGGACACGGGGAGCGCCTGCGGGAGCGGCAGCTGGGGTTGTACCTTCAGGACGCTTGGCGCCTGCTGGACGCGGACGGCCAGCCGGTTTGCCATCGTCACGGCGCGGACCGCGGCTCTTCTTCTCGTCGGCCGGGGTATCGATCACGGGTGCGTCGCCGTTCGGCGCGCGGTCACCCTTGTAGACCCAGACCTTGACGCCGATGATGCCGTAGGTGGTCGCAGCTTCGCTGGTGCCGTAGTCGATATCGGCGCGCAGGGTATGCAGCGGCACGCGGCCTTCGCGGTACCACTCTTTACGTGCGATCTCGATCCCGTTCAGGCGGCCGGACGACATGATCTTGATCCCGAGGGCACCCAGACGCATGGCGTTTTGCATGGCGCGCTTCATGGCGCGGCGGAACATGATCCGTTTTTCCAGCTGCTGGGAGATCGAATCGGCGATCAGCTGCGAGTCGATTTCCGGCTTGCGGATTTCTTCGATGTTCACGTGCACCGGCACGCCCATGATCTTGGTCAGTGCGGTCTTCAGCACTTCGATGTCTTCGCCTTTTTTACCGATCACCACACCTGGGCGCGAGCTGTAGATCGTGAAGCGCGCGTTCTTGGCGGGACGCTCGATGACGATGCGGCCGACCGAAGCGTTCTTCAGTTTCTTTTTCAGGAACGCGCGTGCCTTGAGGTCTTCGTTGAGCATGGCGGCAAAGTTGCCATTGCCAGCGTACCAACGTGAGGCCCAGTTACGGGTTACTGACAGGCGAAAGCCTGTTGGATGAATCTTCTGTCCCATCGTGACTCCTTAGTTACCGACAGTCACGTAGATGTGACAGGATTGTTTCGAGATACGATCACCCCGACCCTTGGCGCGTGCAGTGAAGCGCTTCAGGACCGGGCCCTTTTCAACGTAGATCTGGACGATCTTCAGCTCGTCGATGTCGGCGCCATCATTGTGTTCGGCGTTCGCGATCGCGGACTCGAGCACTTTCTTGATGATGGTGGCACCTTTCTTCGGGCTGAACTGCAAGATGTTGAGTGCTGCGTCAACCTTCTTGCCACGAATCAGATCGGCGACCAGGCGACCTTTTTGGTCGGACAGGCGCACACCTTTGAGGATAGCTTTGGTTTCCATTATTTCTTCGCCTTCTTGTCAGCGGCATGGCCCTTGAACGTACGGGTCAGTGCGAATTCGCCGAGCTTGTGACCAACCATGTTCTCGGAAACGTACACCGGCACGTGCAGCTTGCCGTTGTGAACCGCGATCGTCAGGCCGATGAAGTCAGGCATGATGGTCGAACGGCGCGACCAGGTTTTGATGGGCTTCTTGTCTTTGATCGCTTGTGCGGTCTCGACTTTTTTCACCAGGTGGGCGTCACAGAACGGCCCTTTTTTCAATGAACGTGTCATGTCTTATCCTTATTTCTTGCCGCGGCGCGAGACGATCATCGAAGTCGTACGCTTGTTACGGCGCGTCTTCTTACCCTTCGTCTGTTGGCCCCAAGGCGACACTGGATGACGACCAGCTGCGGTTTTACCTTCACCACCACCGTGCGGGTGATCGACCGGGTTCATGACCACACCGCGCACGGTAGGACGAACACCGCGCCAGCGCATCGCGCCGGCCTTGCCGATCTTGCGCAGGCTGTGCTCGGCATTGCCGACTTCGCCCACGGTGGCACGGCACTCGATGTGCACGCGACGGACTTCACCCGAGCGCAGGCGGACCTGGGCGTAGGTGCCTTCGCGCGCCATCAGCACGACGCCGGCGCCGGCGGTACGGGCCATCTGGGCACCCTTACCTGGCAGCATTTCAACGCAGTGCATCACGGTACCGACCGGGATGTTACGGATCGGCAGGCAGTTGCCCGACTTGATAGGCGCTTCCGAGCCGTTCATCACCGAATCGCCAACGGCCATGCCCTTGGTGGCGATGATGTACTGGCGCTCACCGTCCGCATAGCACAGCAGGGCGATGTTCGCGGTACGGTTCGGGTCGTATTCGATACGCTCGACCTTGGCCGGGATGCCATC